>DATGUX010000117.1:0-2203 GCA_035300985.1 Fodinibius sp. | reverse complement strand
GCACACACTGTTTAATAATTTTTAGCCTCAGTCGCAACCTTCCGGACCGATGGATAAGGGCTTTTAAATACTTTATCATAACGGCTGTGTGGATGTTTTATAAATTGTTGTAAAAAGCTTAGGAGGATAGTTGGATGTTTGACTGTCAAAAAGTATTGTTTAATCTGACGTAGTATTAGGAGATTATCATACATCATTTCTTAAATAACCCATTTAAAACATTTTATCCATGAGGATTTCAAATACACGGCGTGGCCGCTTCGCTATTTTCACTATCCTGATTAGCCTGAGCATTTTCTTCGCTGAAGTTTCCCACGCCCAGCAGCGCAGTCTTCCGGCCGATACGGTCATCACTTCGACTGACGAAGTGACCATCAAGGGCGAGCAAGTACCTTATCGCGTGTTTATCGGAACACAGCCGGTGTTTGGCAAGGACGGCAAGCCTGATGCCGCTCTGTTTTACACTTATTATGAGCGCACAGATATGGAGGACGATGAACACCGTCCCATTTTTATCTCCTTTAACGGCGGCCCCGGCGCCGCATCGCTGTGGATGCACTTGGGCTATACCAGTCCCAAGCGCCTGAAGATCAGTGACAAAGGATATCCGGTGCAGCCCTATGGAATAGAAGACAATCCGCATTCCATTCTGGATGTGGCCGATATCGTATACGTAAACCCGGTGAATACCGGCTTTTCGCGTATTTTAAATGATGGAAAAAGAGCGCAGTTCTTTGGAGTGAAGGAAGATGTGCGCTATCTGGCCGACTGGATTGATACTTTTATTTCGCGGCAGGGGCGGTGGGAGTCGCCCAAGTATCTGATCGGGGAAAGCTACGGAACCCCACGCGTATCAGGGCTGGCCGGAGAGCTGCAGAGTCGTCACTGGATGTTTTTGAACGGGGTGGTGCTGGTATCTCCGACCGGATTGGGTCTGGAGCCGGAAGGGCCTGCTCCGCGTTCCTCGGTGTTGAAACTGCCCTACTATACAGCCGCAGCCTGGTATCACAAACAGTTGCCCAGCGACTTGCAGAGTCAAGACCTTACTGAGCTTCTTCCCAAGGTTGAGCAGTATACTATTGAAGAATATCTACCCGCGTTATCACGGGGAGGCTTCATTGACGAGGAGCGTAAACAAAAGGTAGCGGAACAGGTAGCCCGCTATTCCGGACTGTCTAAAGAATTTGTGCTCGACTATAATAATGCGGTGCCTTCATCGGTCTTTTGGAAAGAGCTGTTGCGTGATGAGGGATATACGATCGGCCGGCTCGATTCTCGCTACAAGGGTATTGATAAGACCGACGGTGGAGATCGTCCCGATTATTCGCCCGAATATTCTTCTTGGAAACACTCTTTTACGCCGGCTATCAATCATTACCTGCGGGAAGTGCTTGGTTTTGAAACGGATCTGCAATATTACGTGGCAGGACCGGTCCATCCCTGGAATCGCGATAATAACAGGACCGGTGAGATGCTGCGCGAGGCGATGGCGGAAAACCCCTACTTGGAGGTCATGGTACAGTCAGGCTATTTTGATGGTGCCACTGACTACTTTACGGCGAAGTATGTAATGTGGAATCTTGATCCCAGCGGTAAGATGCAGGATCGGCTCCGATGGGAAGGCTATCGCAGCGGACACATGATGTATCTGCGAACCAAAGATCTGGCAACAGCTAATGAAGATATCCGGGAGTTTATTGAAAATTCTTTGCCTGCCGAAGGCGTACCCGCAAAGTACGACTAATCCACGGACAACAGCACAAATCACCAATTAAGAATAGAACC
Source organism: Fodinibius sp. (assembly GCA_035300985.1). Taxonomy (GTDB): domain Bacteria; phylum Bacteroidota; class Rhodothermia; order Balneolales; family Balneolaceae; genus Fodinibius. Next base: position 418 of record DATGUX010000117.1, on the reverse strand, counting down.
TGGCTTCTAAAAAAACAGCTATGCATAGGATTAAGCATCAGGTAGGAAAGTTAGCCTTTATAGGCATTTTGGGCTTTTGGGCAGTCACCGGCTGTGATCGTCAACCCAAAGCCGTTGATAATACCAACCGGGCACAGACGCTTCTTGAAAAGGAGCGCAGCAACGTGCTGGAGCATTTAGAGCAGGAAGTTAATGCGGAGTGGCTGCAAAAGGCTGTTGATCTTGGATTATGGGAAGAAGCTGAGCGCTATTTGCAAACCGTTTCAAAACCCGATGCCGGATTAAAGCGTGCCAAAGCACAACTGTTGATCAAGAAACACCGTTATCAGGAAGCAGAAAAGGAGGTACAAGAGGTTTTGTCGAAAGCTCCCAAAAACCGGCAAGCCCGATTGCTTCAGGCCCGCCTTGCCATACAGGC
>DATGUX010000116.1:0-5673 GCA_035300985.1 Fodinibius sp. | reverse complement strand
TCCTGAAGAGGAGACACGTCTAACCCACACCATTCCCGACCGTTTCAATAAAATAGACTGGCAAAAAGAAGATTACATCCGCTTTACCGGTCGCGACGGCAGCACCAAGCTATCGATGTCGGTTTTAGAACCGCTGGATATACAGCCCGGCCAGGAATACCCGGTGGTTGTTTTTGTTCACGGCGCCGGCTCACTGCAAAACGTATATAAAGGATGGTCCAGCAGCTACTTTCGCGAGTATATGTTCCACCAGTATCTGACGGCCCGCGGATATTATGTTATGGAAGTGGATTACCGACACAGCACCGGTTACGGGCGTAAATTTCGCGAGGATGTCACCAACTGGATGGGCAAATACGAAACCCGGGATATCATCGACGGCATCAACTATCTGGCCGAGCATTATCCTCAGGCCGATACTTCCAACACGGGCGTTTACGGAGGCAGCTATGGTGGATTTATGGCGCTCTACGCCACCAGCGTAGCCCCCGACTATTTTGATGCTGCGGCCGCTCTGCGCGCCGTCACCAACTGGGAAAATTATTATCATACCAATCCGTGGTATACCCTGCCGCGCCTAGGCAAGCCCAAAGCTGATTCGGTTAATTACGCGCGCAGCTCACCTATTACCTACGTTGATCAGCTGGAGCAGCCGGTGCTCATTCTGCACGGGCTCATCGACAATAATGTGGGTTTCCAGGATGCCGCGCAATATATTGACAAGCTGATACAGGCCGGCAATAAAGAGTTTGATATGATGATGTATCCCTCCGAGCGGCACAGCTTTGAGGATCCCGATGCCTGGTACGATGAATACAGCCGTATCTTCGGATTTTTTGAGGAGCATTTGAAAATGGAATAATACCTTGTCCAACACTAAGTTTCTTAGTTGATCACTTGAAGAACTTTCTCTCGGATTATATATCAACGACAATTCCTACCGTTGGTAAGGTGCTGCTGTTATCCAGATCCTTGATTTCAATAACTTTCCGGGGTGTTACAGGCTTTCCCGTGTCATCCCGCTGCAGGCCAAATTCGGGCGGATTGGGTATATTGCTGCCCAGCACATTAGTGACTTCCAAATACACATTCAGGGACCACTCCTCAAAATTCCATTTTTTGTCCACCCGTATATCTACTGCGTTAAACATATCCAGGCGATTCTCACCCAGCGTACTGTAGTCAAAATTGAGGGTGGGATAGGTTTTCTCACTGGCCTCCCGATTAAGAGAAGGATAGGGTGATCCTCCTAAAATGCGAATACGGGTGCCTACCTCCCAGTTTTTGGGCAGTTTATAACCGCCGGTAAAGGTCAGCAGATGACGATTATCCCAGCGTGAGGGTAAATAACGATCGGTATCAAAGCCGGTAAATTCGCTCCAGTACAACGTATAGGCCAGCAGCCCGTAAAAGCGATCCCGTAGTTTCTGTTGGTAGGTAAATTCCACGCCATAGGCTCGCCCCTCGCCCACCCTTTTAATGGCTTCATTGCCAAAGATATCAAAGTTAGCGCCCAAATTTGCCAGCGACACGCTGTCCGTAACAGACACCGGATAGTTGCTGTAGCCTTTCCAGAAACCTTCTACAGCAAACTGTGTGGATGTTCGGGGACTGTAGGTGATTCCTGCTACCAGGTGATTGCTGTGAATATATTGGGCCTTTTGATTGACCAGGTTGCCACCGCCATCTTTGAATCCCAGAATGGTACTTGGTGGAATTTTATAATATCGGCCTATCGAGCCACTTACTTCCCATTGCCGCGAGGCATCAAGTGCGTATGAGATGGCAGCTCGCGGCGAAAAAGTCTTCCATATTTTGTTGCCTTCCGAAGTGAAAGTATTGCCGTCGGCCCGCATGCCCAGGGAGGCTGAAAGACGCCCCCCTCTCCACTCCCGGCTAAGCTGTCCGGACAAGCCGTAGCGCAAGAAATTAAGATCTGTCTCAAATTGCACCTCATCTGCAACTCTAAAACTTTGTGCCGAATAGCTATTTTGCTCAGCCAGTACTCCGGCAGATAGCGTCCAGTCTCCCAAAAACTGTTTATACTGGCTCCTGATGGCCGTCCTCCAATTTCGGCTTTCAGTGCGCTGCAGCAAACCCTCCTTATTCTCATTATCACGGTAGCGGCTAAAGTCGTTATCAAATATGCTCGTGCTTAGGCTGGTTCTAAGATAACCATCACTATTTTTAAATCGGTGCCTCCAGCTGATTCCACCCGTACTGCTCCATTGCTTGATGACCGGAATCTGATCGAGTGTGGCCCGCTGCTCGGCCGTAATATCATCAGGTTTGTTAATCCTGAAATCATCCATGGAACCCACTCCGGTTATATAGATACTGTTGTAGTCATCAATCTTATGATTAACTTTGTATTGATAATCCCAATAATCGGGCAGAAAGGGCAGATCGATAAGTTTAAACAAAAGTTGTAAGTAAGAGCGCCGCACCGAAGCAATGAATGTAGTATTGGAATATTCTTTTTCATCGGACTTAAACAGTGGCCCCTCGAGCGTGAGGGCTGCTTCACTGGCTCCCACACGCACATTCGCACCCAATCCACGAGCGTTGCCGTTGCGCTGGTCGAACTGCAATACCCCGGAGAGCACATTATCATAACGGGCCGGAAAGGAGCTTGTGCTGAGGCTTACTCCTTCAAAAAACGATACGTTAAGCAGCCCCACCGGTCCGCCCGCACTTCCCTGCGTAGCAAAATGGTTAATCACGGGAATTTCAATGCCATCCAGATAATATACGTTTTCACTGGGTCCGCCGCCCCTGATAATCACATCGTTGCGGAATCCTCCGACTGAGCCTGATACGCCCGGCAGCGATTGTACCACTTTAGCGATGTCATTATTTCCACCGGGATAGGAAGCAATTTGTACCCGCGATAGTTTTTGCCGCGAGAGTGGAGTTTCGGGCGGCTGTTCATATGGGTCAGGCGCTACACTGATTGCCCCGAGCTGACTGACGGAGGGCTGCAAGCCAATATTCATATCCGGATTATTACCTGAGCTAATGATCACATTATATTTGGTAACCGACTGATAGCCAATATAACTAATCGTCAAGGTATAGGAGCCGGGCGTTATGTTTTTTATTTGGAAATACCCGCTGCTATCTGAAGCAGCCCCCTTATTCGTTCCCTTTAACTGTACGCTTGCCCCCGGCAGCACCTGTCCTGACTGCCGGTCAGTAATAAAGCCTGAAAGAGTTGCAGAGCTCTGCGCACTCATTTCTCCCGGCTTAAGAAGTATAGCCGCGGTAACTAATATAATGAACACCCCAATGGCGTTGAATCTAACTTTTGCATAAGAGCGGGTCATATCAGAATGATAAACTAACATAATTTAAGTACCAATAAATAAAAAGAATAGATAGACTTCTCTTTTCAGGGAACGATAAAATATAGTGGACAGTTATTAATGTACAGATAATTTTAAATAAACCTATACAATTATGCATTCACCAAATATATGACACCCCACGAAGCGTCTTTTCGGCAGTCTTATTTTAATATTATCGGTATTTCTCTTCCAGGCCTGCGATGATATTTGCCGGTGATCTCCAAACCTCCCAAGCCATAACTACCGTAAACCGAGCAACGCTGGATATTGCGACTATCGGAAACGACGCTGTATAGCTGGCCAGCAAGATGCGAATGGCGCTCTACACATTATTGATGGAGTACTGGTACCATAACGGCCACTAACCTAACGTACTATTTTTTAATATTTTAGACGCGCAGCTCAGCAATTGATATGCTACCCATTTAGAAAATAATATTTGAATTATATATTGAGTATAGATAAATACAGAATAAACCATACAAAATGGATTTGTTTTCCATATCTCAAATATCTCAGTTCACAGGCGTTAAGCCTAATACCATAAGAGCGTGGGAAAGACGATATGATGCGGTAAAGCCGAATCGGTCGGAAGGGAATACAAGATACTACAGCAACTCACAGTTGCGGAGGTTATTAAATATTGTAAGCCTCAGAGAGGATTATCAGATATCAAAGCTGTGCTCTTATTCTGATGAAAAACTATTTGAGCTGATTGTAAGCCAACAACAAAACGGGAGCTCCAACGAGTCTGACAACTATTTTATCTCACAGTTAATAGCAGCGGGAATGGACTATGATGAAGCCCACTTTGAAAAAGTACTTGCTCATTGCCTGCTGCGATATAGCATGAAGGAAGCCTATATAAAAGTAATCTGTCCGATGTTGGAACGGCTGGGCCTTATGTGGACGAGTAATAACTTACACCCTGCCTGTGAACATTTTATAAGCAATCTGATTCGCCAGAAACTTTTAACGGCCATCGATTCTCTTCCGCCTTCTTCGGCAAGGTCGGATGTTTGGGTGCTGTTTTTGCCGGAGAATGAATTCCATGATATTGGTTTACTGCTTGCTAATTACCTTATTCGACTATCCGGACAAAAAGTAATTTTTTTAGGGGCTAATGTCCCAATGCAATCGCTGAAGTCAGCGCATAAAGTTGTAGAACCGGATCATCTTCTGTTCTTTTTTGTCCGTAATAATTTAGCTGAACATTCCCAGGAGTACCTCAATCAGTTACATACTTCTTTCCCTAACCGTGATCTATTTCTTTCCGGAAATGACAAGCTCATCAATCAATTACAATTAAATGAAAAGATGCACTGGCTTAGGTCTGTCGATGAATTTGCAAAGCAATTAAAGCTATAAATCCTGCAATTACTTAATCTGCTGTAATCATGGCTACTATTTCAATTATAGGTGCCGGCTTTTCCGGTTTAAGTGCTGCCTCTTACCTCGCAAGAGAGGGGCATGAGGTAACCGTATATGAAAAAAATGCTTCAGCAGGCGGACGGGCGCGACAGTTCACAACCAATGATGGATATACCTTTGATATGGGGCCCAGCTGGTACTGGATGCCGGATATATTTGAACAATATTTTAATGACTTTGGATATAGTCCCTCCGATTTTTATGAGCTAAAGCTGCTTGATCCTGCTTTTGAGATGGTGTTTGAAGATCAGGCCATCAGTATCCCATCAAGCTTTGAGTCGCTTTGCGTTTTATTTGAATCCATTGAAGAAGGAAGTGCGAATAAGCTGCACAAGTTTATGCGTGAATCTAAATACAAATATGAGAAGGGAATGAAGAAGTTTGCTCGTATGCCGGGGCTTTCCTTCACTGAGTTTATGGATCCCGCCCTTATAAAGGATGCTTTTCGCCTGGATCTTTTCAGTTCCCACAGCAAGCATATCCGCCGTTATTTTTCCGATCCAAAATTAATCGCCCTGATGGAGTTTCCGGTACTTTTCCTGGGAGCCATGCCGCAGGAAACCCCGGCCTTATACAGCTTGATGAACTATGCCGGTTTAAAACTTGGCACATGGTATCCCGAGGGCGGCTTTGGTCGGGTTGTTGAAGCTATGGCAGAAGTGGCCGAAAGGGCCGGCGCAACCTTTCGGTATAATACGCCAGTTGAAAAAATTACCGTCGAGCATGGTAGGGTCGACGGCATTATCGCTGACGGCCAAAAGGATGATTGCGATGCGGTAGTGGCGTCGGCCGACTACCACCATGTGGAAAACAATCTGCTGGATCCATCCTTTCGTAACTATGACGAATCGTATTGGAACAACAGAACCTTAGCTCCTTCATGCCTTATTTTCTA
>DATGUX010000115.1:0-15610 GCA_035300985.1 Fodinibius sp. | reverse complement strand
GATTTTAATAACCACGATACGCTGCACCCCTTAGTCAGTGTGATTGATTTTTCAAAGGCTGAAATACGCACTGGAAAGAAAATGTATTTTGGCGTTTATTGCATCATCCTGAAAGACGTGGAGTGCGGAAATATAAAATACGGACGCCATTACTATGATTATCAGGAAGGAACCCTGGTCTTTATTTCGCCCGGTCAGGTTATCGATGTGGAAGACAAAACAGAACCCTATCAACCCATGGGGCACGGATTGGTGTTCCATCCCGATTTGATACACGGAACGCCCATTGCAAAAATTCAGAGTGAATATAATTTTTTCAGTTACAATACGAGTGAGGCCCTGCATCTGTCGGAGCATGAACGGCAGACCGTGTTAGACTGCTTTTCCAAGATAGCATACGAGCTACGGCAATCCATCGACAAGCACAGCAAGAAACTCATCGCCTCTAACATCGGACTGTTTTTGAATTACTGCGAACGATTTTATGACCGCCAATTCATTACCAGAGAAAATGCTAATAAAGGGATTTTAGAAACCTTTGAAGAACTATTAAACGATTATTTTCTATCAGAACAACCCCAAAATAACGGCTTGCCTTCGGTGGCCTATTTTGCCCAGGAATGTCATTTGTCGGCCAATTACTTTGGTGATTTGATCAAAAAAGAAACCGGGAAATCGGCACAAGAACACATTCAATTGAAAGTGATCGACATTGCCAAGCAGCGTATTTTTGAGCCGGACAAGTCGATTAGCCAAATTGCCTATGAATTAGGGTTCAGCTATCCACAGCATTTTAGTCGCATGTTTAAGGAGCATGTGGGGTCTTCTCCAAGTGAATACCGGCAATAAGATTGGTGAGAATTGGCATGTACCCATATTAGGGCATACCCTAAAATCAGTACAAGGCCTATGGAAAACTTATTTTAACGAAAGGATCAAAGTTTATGATGGGTGAAATTATAGAACTGTAACCCATTATTTATACCCGCGCTGGCGTATCGAACGGTCGGTAATTAAGGTCAACCGATTAGCAAGTGTTAATTCCCGGTGGATAATATCCAATACTAATTCGCCCGGGCCTGAGGGGGAAAAATCATCAAGCCGAAAATAAATAACGCCTGCTTTAGGCTTGAAGCCATATTTGAATATGAGTTCCCCATAATCGCTATCATGGGTTAAAATGGTCCGATTTTCCTCGGTTGCAAGCTTTAATACTTGCTTGTCAGATAAACCTGGTTGAATCTCTCTTATAGCCTTAATATTTAAATCGTGCCCACGAAGCAGGTCAACGCTCGGGTGGGGAAAATTTTCGTCCGCCAACAATCTCATTGGGCAGTCTTGCGATTGATCTCTCTTATCAGCCCATCTTTAACACACTCATTTAAATATCCAAAAACGGCCTGAAGATCCTGTTTTTCCAAATGAGGATAGGATTGCAGCAATTGCTCTTCGCTCCATCCGTGTGCTAAGCGGTCAAGGATGAATTCAACAGATATGCGCGTGCCCTTAATAACGGGCTTTCCGAGCAGCACGTTTTTATTTGATTCAATGCGTTGTTCCCAATCCATATCGGAATCGACAAATTATTTATCTTTGATATTACCTAAATAAATTACAAAAATTTTGTAAGATAATCATGGTGAGATTCATTGATATGTCATATAACCGCCGGTTATGTAAAGCGGGAGGCGCCAGCTATAGGCTTTCTAATTTAGTATTTAGAAATGTACCAAAAGAGAACTACTGGGCCCGTACTCGCCATGTTAGAGGGCCGCTTGCTTTACCGGTTTAAGTATTGCAAACCTCACGGCTGCCCCTGCAAATCATCCGCCCCGGTATCCCTGAAAAGAGTTTGATTCGTTTTCTTTCAGTTCGCCCGCAATGTTTTTTTATGTCCGCCTGCTAAGTAGCTAAGCAGAAGCGTTAGCTTGGGGGATAAGCTCCTGCGATGAGGTGATTACGCCGGCATACATTTTCTCAATGTAGGCCAGTCCCCGTTGGTGCTGCTCGGCCTCAAAGGCGTCGGCGCCGTCTTCGGGAACCTCAATACCATAGCCATGCAAGAAAGCATCATAGCTGGTATGGCGCAGGCACATGTTGGTGTGCAGGCCCGTAAGCACTATCGTGTCCACGCCCAGTTCCTGCAGCTGTAGGTGCAGGTCGGTGCCGGTAAAGCCACTGTAACGCCGCTTCGGAATGATGATATCCCCTTGCTCGGGTTCCAGCTCGGGAATCACCCGGGCCCCTTCGGTTCCTTGTAGCGCGTGCGGACCCCAGATGTCAAACTCGGCATCTACCTCCGGCAGGTGGGCGTCATTATTGTAAATGACCGGTAGGTCGGCCGCCCGAAAAGCGCCGGCCAGCGCATGGATGTTCGGGATAATACGCTGTGCCCGCTCGCAGGCCAGAGTCCCGGTAACAAAGTCATTCAGCATGTCGATAATAAGCAGTGCTTTCATCGTTGTTGTGTTGTAAGATTACCAATGATGCAGATGTATGGGTATTCCACCACTCAACATAATATCTTATACCAAGTCTTCCTAACGCATCTCCGAGAAGCTCTCCCTTCAAGGGGGTGCGCTGCTATACCCTCATTATTCGGCGGCTGCTTGCCGGGTCTCCTCCATAAACGGATAATCGGTGTATCCTTTCCGGCCGGCTCCGTAGAAGCCCTCCTCTCGGGGCTCGTTCAGGGCCGCCCGATGCTTGAACCGGGCCGGCAAGTCCGGGTTGGCCAAAAACAGGCGGCCAAATGACACCAGGTCCGCCTGTCCCTCCCGGATGATATTATTGCCGCTTTTGTTCCGAGAGGGTAAAAAATATTCCTATCGCACGTATGGCTATAAAATTGTGTAGCTGTTCGCAGATGTTTAGTCTTGAACTGGCTCATATCGCATCCGTTGGTATTTTCGTTGAGCCGGTGCTGCCAGGGGCTATAGGGCCCCGAAGCAACCCTTGCACTCCATCTCGGAGGCAATTCCTTTAGGGCCGGCTCCCCCTGAAACCTTATGCAATGGCAGAAACCACCCTGTAGTTATGGCCATTAAGGGGGGCGTATTGGGTTGAAATATATTATTGGGAGATCCTTGGTTGAACGTTACCACCTCTATCAGCCTTCATTTTTTACGTGCTTCCCTCATAGACGGGAAGCAACCGAAACGATGCTGTTCACGAAAAAAGCTGTCCGGGAAAAGGAAAATAGGGAGGGGGCTTTTGAGTTTGATAAGCAACGCGGTCGGTGAGTACCAGTAGGGCCGACTTGTAGCTTTACCCACCATTAAATCAACCGTAACGGTGGGGCGCTCTGCAAGGAGCAGTAAAAGGGAGTTTCGTGGGGGATAGTGACCGGTAACAGTACAAGAGAAGAAGGTCCCCGTGAAGCAAAAACGGAAAAAATACACATAGCCTGCTCTAAGAGAAGCAGGCTATCGCAATAGGAGCAATGAGCGTTTATGTATAGTCGAGGCTGGTTACGTTAATGGCACTTAACCCTTTAGGCGTTTCTTCGGTTTCGTATTCGACGGCTTCGCCGTCTTCAAGTCCCTGGTTCTGGCTCAGGCCATCCACATTATTGCGGTGTACAAATACATCGTCGCCCCCAGCGTCGGGTGCTATAAATCCAAATCCTTTCTGGGTATCAAAAAATTTTATTTTCCCTTGTTCCATATGCTATACGTGGTTTTCTTTTGCCGCCGATGGCCGCTCAATATGCTAAAAGGATGGCCAAGCATCGACTCCTCTCAAATAGCTATGCTTCCATAGGTGGCATAATTAAAATGTAACGTATTAATGTAACGTTCTCTGGGGGGAATAGCTATTTATAAAGGACGTAGATACGCACTATTATGACTTGTATAAAAGAGAAGAACCATTATCCTAAATTGAGCGGTTTTCTTATTGCAAGCATTTTTAAATTTTCGAGAAAGGATTTTTCCCAACATTCGCCCCAGCGAATCGTTGGGATTTGGTTTTTTCGGTTTGTTGGCCATAATCTTCAAGCTTACGGTTCCAATTGGGACCCATTCAGGCGCTAATAGATATAGGAGCCTCATGTGATCGGCAAAATGGTGTATAAAACAAGGGCTGGCTACGGGGCCGGTATCGGAACGGCCTGGAACGGCAGTCGCTCGGTGCCAAACTGTTTCAGCGCCCGGTGATTCAGCTCAGCGGCCCCGCGCTGGTGATAGCGGGCCAGCAGTTCGGCTCCGCCGGTGGCATCGCCTCGGAACACCGCATCCACAAAGTAGGGGCCCCAGCTCATCTGCAGCGAAGCAAAGCCCTCATAGCCCTTGTAGGTGGGGCGCCTCCACAGATCCCCGGGGTTTGCACGATCCGCTGATCGAGCGTCTTTGTGGCCATGTTACTGGATAGATTTATGAACATTAAAAGGTAAATTAGCTAAAGTTTTTTTTGGTAAACAAATCACCGTTTAACCTGGAGAGCAAGGGTAAAAACTGTTTCATAACCGGCCGTTATGTAAAGTGAGGAACCGTAAAGGGTACTCTTAGGTAGGAGTGATAGGAGCCAGCAAAATCACCGCCCTTGCCTTAGCATGATGCAACAAAAGTATTGAGGACTAATTTACACTTCCTCTTTACAAATTATATCTTTCGAAAAGAGTGGTGCCATAACTGATCTAATATTGGCTATCCGTGATTAGTGACATGGGAATATATGGCATAATACATATCTGGTTTATACCTTCTAACAGATCAACGCTGATGGTATTAAACTCAATTCGCTCACATAGTGTATGAATATGTCCGATCCCTCAGAAGGTTCCCCTACCAATCATCATGTCTATTCTCAAAAATTGGACGACTTTTTTCAGGAATTAGATACCAATCCGGAACAAGGTCTCTCCCAGCAGGAAGCCAAACAGCTACTCAAAGAGTATGGCCCCAATAAGCTGAAAGAACATGAGACCAAAAGTCTGCTGCAAATACTTCTCGATCAGATTGCCAATCCGATTGTTTATCTGTTGACCGCGGCCGCGGTATTGGCCTTTGTATTTGGTGATATACCGGAAGGCATTGCGATCATCATAGTCTTGGTCTTAAACACCATGATTGGTTTTTGGATGGAATATCAGGCCCGCCAAAGCATGAGTGCTCTGCAGGAAATGGATAAGGTGATGGCAAAGGTCATCAGAGAAGGAGAAGTAGATGAAGTTGAGGCTGAAACACTAGTACCCGGTGATCTGATTCAGTTGGAAGCCGGCGCTCTTGTGCCGGCCGACGCACGTATGGTTGAAGCAACAGAATTATCAATTGATGAAGCTGCCTTAACCGGAGAGTCCGTTCCGGTAACAAAAAATACGGATCCTGTTGCCGAGGATGCTCCTCTTGGTGACCGTTCTAATATGGTTTTCAAAGGCACAGCTGTCTCCAACGGCAAGGGCCGAGCGGTGATTGTTTCTACCGGTATGGAAACTGAAATCGGTTCTATTTCGGAGATGGTCGGGGAGGCCGGTGAAGATGAAATACCATTAAACCGAAAGCTTGAGCAGTTAACCAAAAACCTGATCTGGGCTACATTGGGGCTGGCGGCGGCTTTTTTCTGTATTGGCTGGCTTGTCGGCGAAGATATATATCAATTAGTTCAAACCTCTATCGCCTGGACCATTGCCGCTATCCCGGAGGGCTTGCCTATCGTGGCCAGTATAGCCCTTGCCCGGGGTATGCTGCGTTTAGCTGACCACGATGTGATTGTAAAGCGGCTGGCTGCTGTAGAAACCCTGGGGGAAACCACGGTTATTTTTACCGACAAGACGGGGACCCTCACTGAAAATAAGCTAAGCCTGGAAAAGGTAGAGTTCCCGGAGGTAAAGGCAAGGATAGCGTGGGAAAATAACAGAGAGAAAGCAACAATTGTCGCCGAGGACGGTGATGATACGGCCCAGCATGATGATCGAATAACAAAGTTCTTCCAGATTGCTACCCTCTGCAACGATGCTGCTATAAAAGAAGGTGAAAAGGATGAACAAGAAAAGGGGTCCGGGGATCCTTTAGACCTTTCCCTCCTTCAGTTTGGGAAAGCCTTCGATTCGGAGCGCTTCCAGAAATTACGCGACGCCCAGCGGCTAAACCAAGAACCCTTTGATTCGGACGACATGGTGATGGGTACGGTTTATGAGATTGACGGGCAACCGATGTTATTATGTAAAGGGGCCCCCGAGGCTATTTTTAACCGGTGCTCGCGGTCTTTCACGGCAGATGGAGGCAAAGAGTTTGGTGATGAGGATAAAAAGCAATGGAAGCAACGCAACCAAGAGCTATCCAGCGAGGGGCTGCGGGTTATTGCTTTCGCTTTTGCCGAATTTGATCACCTGCCTGACGATGATATAGATGTGGAAAAAGACCTGATGCATGGGCTTACCTTTTTGAGCCTGGCGGGATTTATAGATCCACCCAGCGAAAATGTAACAGAAGCGGTTGATACCTGCCGGCGTGCCGGAATCACGGTAGAAATGGTAACCGGCGACCATCCCGGGACCGCACGCAATATTGCGCGCCAAGTTAATATTGTGGATCAGGAAAATGACGGGGCCCTGCGCGGCAGTGACCTTCGCGAAGATGTGGAGGAACACGACCACCAAGAAGTGGTCAACACCCGGATATTTGCACGGGTTGATCCCGGCCAAAAGCTGGACCTTATCAGTTATTACCGGGATAACGGCGACATCGTGGCTATGACCGGTGACGGTGTTAATGACGCCCCGGCCCTGAAAAAAGCGGATATTGGGATTGCAATGGGAGAAAAGGGTACCCAGGTAGCTCAGGAAGTTGCAGATATGGTGCTTAAACACGATGCCTTTTCTTCAATTGTAGAGGCCATTAGAGAGGGACGGGTTATCTTCGGTAATATCAGAAAGTTTATTGTGTATCAGCTTTCCTATCACCTTGCTGAGATTTTGGTCATCGCCGCTATCAGTTTTTCGGTCTTTCAGCTTCCGTTGCTTCCACTGCAACTTCTTTTTCTTAACCTGCTGTCCGATGTATTTCCTGCCTTGGCTCTGGGGATCGGCAAAGGAAGTGATAATATTATGGAGCAAAGTCCCAAAGATCCAGAAGAGCCTATTATCAGCAGCAAAAACTGGCAAATGATTGGAATATACGGCGTCATTATGACCATTTTTATTGTGGGAGCGTACTTTTTTTCCTCTCAATATTGGGGATTATCTGCCGATATTTCCAATAATGTGGCCTTCTTCAGCTTAGCTTTTGCTCAACTTTGGCATGTATTTAATATGCGTGAGGCTGATGAACCGATCTTCGATAACCAAGTAACTCAAAATAAATATATCTGGGCGGCACTAACGTTCTGTGGCATCGTTATTATTGCCGCTTACCTGGTGCCCGGAATAAGTTCTATTCTATCCTTCCGGGATCTTCAAACCAAGGTATGGATATTGATCGGCACTGCCAGCCTGCTACCGTTAATTACGATTCAGGCGATAAAAGAATTATTTTCATCGACTTGAGCGGCATATTATTATTCGAAAGAACGCTAAGACCCAGCTTCCACCGCGAATACCGTAAGACAACCGTTAGCGTATAGGTCCAGCCAGAGAGCACGAGCTTACTTCCTCATTGGAACGCACGATTCCTCGTAATGAGGAGTTGACGTCGGGGGTGCTGTTTTTGATTCCTACTGGCACTGCAAGCGGCCAGCAGGGAGTGCGTGAGAAATTGCTTCACCATAGGTGAGTTTTTTAGCGGTTTCACAATGCTTTATTGAAACGTTATGAACCCGAATACTGTATGTGATACTGTAAAGCAAATGCATAGTACTATTCAAAAATAACGGAGGATATTATGTCTAATCTTGATGTACCCGTCAATAACACCCCATACAGCGACGAGGAGCTTGAACATTTTAGACGTTTATTATTGGAGGAACGAGAAGAGGCCGCCGAAAATGCTAAAGAGGCCAAGGAATCTCTTGAAGACCAACGAAGCCTAGACAATGAGCGGGCTTCTTCTAAAGATCATCATCCCGGAAATATAGCTACCGAGGAAGAAGAAAAGGAAACAACATACCTTCTGCGTGAGCGCAGTCGTGAAAAAATTGAGAAAATTGATGCGGCCATAAAACGCATAGAAAACAAAACGTATGGTATTTGTGAAGACACCGGTAAAAAAATACAGGAAGAACGCCTGGAAGCTATTCCCTATACTCGGTTTAGTGTAGAGGCTCGTGAAAAAGATGAATCAGATCACCCGGGCCCGCAGGTATAACTAATATGCATTATGCTTGAGTGGGCCAAGACGATTATACAAACCATTGGGTATCCGGGTATCGCCTTGCTTATGGTGATAGAAAATATCTTCCCTCCAATTCCCTCGGAAGTTATTATGCCCTTTGCAGGCTTTGTAAGCGAGCAAGGAGATCTGTCCCTTTTGGGAGTGGTTATTTGGGGTACTCTCGGCTCCGTACTTGGTACGGCGCCCTACTATTTTATCGGTTATAAAATAGGGAATGAAAAAATGCAGCAATGGGTCACCCGACACGGACACTGGTTGCTACTGACAACCAAGGATATTGAACGGGCCCACGGCTGGTTTGAACGTTATGATACCTTTGCCGTGCTGTTGGGAAGGCTCATTCCGGGGGTGCGCACCTTGATTTCCATACCTGCGGGAATGGAACGCATGCATTTTGGATATTTCATTCTTCTTTCCCTGTTGGGTTCCGGTCTGTGGGTTGGAATATTAGCATACCTTGGGAGCGTGTTAGGCCGTCACTATTCAAAGGTGGAGCACTACTTGGGCCCGGTAAGCTACGTTGTAATAGGAGGACTCATCCTGTGGTATGGCTGGCATATCATTAAGCGCTATCGTAAAGATTCTTAGCCCTGCTTGGGTAAAAGGCTCGCGGGAATCTTGTGAGGGCCCCATCGGAAGGGTCCCGGTAATAGTATCCGTTGAAGCCGGCAAGTTGCTCATGCAAGCGATCTACAGCAGACAAAGATTTTAGCAATAAAGCCGTATATCTGTAGTGAAATGAGCACAATGACATCATAGTAAATTTTAGGGGATAACCTCCGGTTTGGTCAATCGTCCGGATTATGACAGCTTTGCTAATTTGCCGGAGCTCCCTTCAAGGTTCTTGGCTTTATTCCTAAACTGTGTCCAGGGGTCTTCTTTGTGGGACACCCGCTTAAATATATTTTTCAGATGATACGACCGCGCGTTCAGCCCTTCTTTATTAAGTTCATCCCAGCTTAGTGGCGTAGCGACGCCGGCCTCTTCCACAGCACGTGCGGAGTAGGGGGAAATAGCGGTTTGGCCATAGGCATTGCGCAGGTAATCCAGGAAGAGCCGCCCGTTACGCTGCTCTTTACGAGTGGCTGTGGTAAAGGAGTCCGGATATTTATGGGTCAGAAATTCAGCTACTTTTTGGGCAAACGCCCGAACTTCATCAAAGCCTTTTTCCGGTTTTAGCGGGCACACCACATGCATGCCCTCCGATCCGGTGGTCATCACAAAAGCAGCTAAATCGAGTTCTTCCTCCAGCAGGGAGCGTAGCACCTTGGCGGCTTTGATGACCAAATTGAACTGGCCCTCGGGCGGGTCGAGATCAAATACCAGTTTGTCTGGTTTATCCAAATCAGAGGCGCGGCTGAGCCAGGGATGAAAACTAAGGGTGCCCTGGTTTACCAGGTAGATTAGTGTAGCCTTATCGTTGCCCAGGACCTGCGTGATGGTACCGCCCTCCTTTTTTTTAACCTCGGCAGTTTCAATCCAGTCCGGAAAATAATCCGGTAATTCTTTCTGGTAAAAGCCTTCCCCCTCCATACCGTCGGGGAAGCGGCTGAGGGTCAGCGGGCGTCCGTTAAGATAAGGCAGCAGGCGATCGGCAACTCGATCATAATACTCAATCAATCCGCCTTTGGTAACCTTTTTTTCCGGAAAGAACAGTTTGTCGCGGTTTTGAATGTCGATGGCGTGAGATCCTATATTCATGGCGCGGTTATTTTAAAGGTTGACTGTATCATGTCATATATCAAAACATTCAGCATCTCCTATCAGCAACGCAGGAACTAACCGGAATTATGGGCTTCTCCCGAAGTCGGAAGCGGGCTATGTACTCTCCCTGTGGACCTTATTCGGTTCTTTATCGCTACGCAGCCCCAAATACCGCGGGTGACGTAGCTTGTTGTTGTTGGTCCACTCGGTAAAGCCCACTTCAGCCAACAGACGGGGCGTTACCCAGTGCACACCGGCATCCTTGATGTCATCCTGCTCAAAAGGATTTGTTTTACGTTCGTGCTTTGACAACCGCTCGTAAATGCGGTTAAGCTGTTCATCATCAAATCCCGTGCCTACCTGTCCGGCATACTGCAGGTTCCCGCTTTCATAGTACCCCAGCAGTAGCGCCCCAAAGCCGATGCGTTCTCCTTCGGGGTCGGTATAGCCGCCGATGACAAACTCCTGGCGCATCGAACACTTAAATTTGAGCCATTTTTCAGAACGTGCGTGAACGTACCGGCCCCGGCCGTCTTTAGCAATGATGCCTTCCCAGCCCTTCTCGCAGGCTTCTTTTAAAAATGCTTTTCCCTGCTCGTTGCGATGGGCCGTAAAGCGGACCGGATCCTCAAACGCCAGGCCGCCTCGCAGCACGTTCTTGCGGCTGCGCAGTTCCAGCTGCGTAATATCGTAGCCGCCGATGTACATCAGGTCAAAAAGGTAAAGATACACCTTAACGCCGGTATGGCGGGCCTTCTCGGGGTCAGAGATATTGATGCGCTTTTGTAGCCGCGAGAAACTGGTGGTGTTACCCTCAAAAGCTACAATTTCGCCGTCGGCCACAAAGGGCCCGGCATATTTTTCTTCTACCGCTTCCACCAATTCCGGGTAGGTGTTGTTGAGGCTGTTCCGATTGCGGGATTTTAATATAACCCCATCACCGGCATTGTAATTGAAAACAAGACAGCGTACGCCGTCCAGTTTACGTTCATATATCCAGTTTGCATCGTCAAAATAGTCATCGGTGAGGGTGGCCCGCATAGGCTCCATCCAGTCGGGGAAGGAGGCTGATGTGAGCTTTTCCTGTTGCTCTTCGGGCAGCATGGCAACCAGTTTACTCTTGTTCATCGTTCGCTATCTCTTCAAGGGTTCGTCCGCTTTCTACCGATTTATTCTCGGTGCTGGTGGGATTCCGGCGGGCATCCGCCCGGTCGTCATCCATTTTAATAAGCAGCCAGTTATCCTCCCGCCTATCGCTGCCGGTGAGCACCAGGGCGTATCCACCCGAAACTTTTTCCCCCTTCAGGTCCACCTCTATTTGTCCGTTTGCATAGCATTCGGGCAATGGCACTTTTTGGCCCTCGTGCTCTTTTATATTCTCGAACGTCCCGCTGTCCCATACCATCACCGTGCCCGCCCCGTACTGGCCTTCCGGAATCTCACCTTCAAAGTTAGCATAGTCCAGCGGATGATCTTCGGTGGGGATGGCCAGCCGCTTATCGGAAGGATCGGTTGAAGGCCCTTTGGGAACGGCCCATGATTTGAGCGTGCCCTCAACCTCCAGGCGGAAATCGTAGTGCAGGTTACTGGCATCATGTTTTTGGATCACAAAAGTGGGGCGGCCGCCGGACGTACTTTGTCCGCAGGCTTCGGGTTCGGGCGTTTTATTACCATTACGCTTGTCGCTGTATGATGTTTTCGGGCTCATACCGGGTCCTTTTTAGTCCATGGCCGCTGCCTCTTTGCTTAGCCGATGATCACAACACTTATATGATCTCTTAAGAGAAGGAAAACCGAAATAGTAAGTAATGCGAAATATCTGTAGTAAATACTATCACACGGTATGTTTCGGCAGAAAACCCCACTTTAACTATAACACAGGACCAGGTTTTTAGTCCCTGTTCCCCGAATAACATCCCAAACGGGCTTTGGGGTGGGGGTTTACGGAAATTGAAGTGGCTACTTAACCCGCTTTTTCAATAGCCTCGTATAGCTCATATTTGGGGTATAGATGCGGATTATTCCGAATGCCCGAAACGGGGGAAATAAAACGGGATAAGGCTCCCCTTAAACTTGTAGCACTTTTGATTACAATCCTATCATAAGGTGTGCTATGGGAATAGGTGATAACTTTTTTTATGCTATTGGTAACATATAGTTTCTGCCCGTCATCCGACGAAGGATAGCGCTAAAAAGCCGCAATATGCTATGGCGTGCCTTTTTACGGCGATTTAGCAGAACCGCAAGATCCATACGTTCTTATTTTAAGCTGCTTTCTGCAGCCGGCTGTCCTCAGGATAGATGGTTTTGATGGAAAGATAAACGCTATACCACAGGTTCTGCAAAGCAACGCAAGGCCGCAGATAGTCCATCATTAAAATTAAACCAACCCTTTATGTGGAGCTAAGTCATGAGCCCTTTTGATACTATTTCAGCGGAAGCATTGCAACAGAAATTACGCAGTAAGGAAGTCCCGGTGGTAATAAATACTTTAACCCCGGAAGCTTACCGGGCCAAGCGCATTCCGGGCTCGATCAATATTCCCACCAATCATATGGACCGCATGGAGGAGGTCGTCCCCGACAAAGGTCAGCCCCTTGTGGTCTACTGTGCCGATGCCGATTGTGATGCTTCTCCGAAGGCCGCCAATGCTCTTGTTGACCTGGGCTACAAGCAGGTGACGGACTTTCAGGAAGGCTTACAAGGCTGGACACAAGCCGGCTATTCTTTTATCGGCCACGAAACTTCCGATACCTAGCCGCCCCATGGGTGATAACCTGAATAAAGGACATACTCACTGGATAAATAAAAGATAGTACACAGACTATTATGAATGACATGACCACCCCTAAACCCTGGAAAGATAAAAAAGCGGTTCTTAAAAAGCGCTACCCTGCGCTTACGGAAGAAGATCTGACCTACGATGGAGATGTGGAGGAGCTGATTGATAGAATTCATCGGAAAATAGGAAAGTCGCGCAACGAGGTAAAACGTCTTATCAAAAGGATGTAGATATCCAGGCCTCCGCTCGCCGTTAACGTTTAAAAGGGGCTGACTTATAAAACCTAGATGCAGAAAGACGACTATAAAATGGAATCTCAGCGCAAGGACGAGGTCTGCCGGCCGGCCCTCAACTACTGGATTGGAATATACTTGGTGAGAAGGACACGGGCAGAAGAATTTTTACTGGTAAATAAGTCGGTATCATTAAATTTAAAAAACAGCATTATAGGAATGCGGCAGATGGTACCAGTTCGGTGATTCCAAGGAACTGTCCCAACCCACATTAGAAGTAGCCCACAACTCTTCTAAGCTCAATTATCCGCTTGATGAAATGATGAGCCTGTTTCCTTTAATAATCGAGTAAACACAAAACAGTTTCGAAGATGAACTCATCGCTAATTGAGTTCTTAAAAAACCCTGATGCGTATCCGCATGATCCGGAGCGGATAACCCATATCCAAACCCATATATCGCATGTCTTTATGGCCGGCTCCTACGTCTATAAAGTAAAGAAGCCGGTTAATTTTGAGTTTCTGGATTTTAGCACCCTTGAGAAGCGAAAATACTACTGCGGCCGTGAGGTTGAGCTTAATCGCCGTCTTTGCAGCGGCATTTATCTTGGGGTTGTAACCATATCCTCCAGTAACGATGACTACCAACTGGAATCAGATAATGAAGCAACCATTGTAGAATATGCGGTCAAAATGAGGAGACTCCCCCAGCAGTTCTTTCTGCACACCTTTATTGAAGATGACCGTTTGAGCCACCAGCACTTCGACCGGGTAGCTAACAAGCTGACAGACTTTTACCGGAGCCAACAGAGAGATGAGGATATCCTGCAATGGGGAAGCATTGAAAAGATCCGCTACAATACCGATGAGAATTTCCGGCAGACTCGTCGGTTCCTAGGAGAGACGATTGGCGACAATAGTTTTAAAGCGGTTCACCAATATACCAATCAGTATTTAAAACGCCGGGAAGGGCTGTTTACCCAGCGAATAGAAGAAAACCGTATCGTGGATGGCCACGGCGACCTACACCTGGAACATATCCACATTAGCCCCGATCAGGTGCGCATTTTTGACTGCATCGAATTTAACGACCGCTTCCGGTATGGAGATGTTGCGGCAGATTTAGCGTACCTGGCCATGGATCTGGATTTTAACGATTGCCCGAAAGAAGAGCGCTACTTTGTGAAAGAAATGGCACAAAAGCTAAACGACGACGATCTAATTGCTCATATTAACTTTTATAAATGCTACCGGGCCTACGTCAAAGGAAAAGTAAAAAGCCTGCAAAGCAGCGAAGAGGAGGTCGGCGAAGAAGATCAAAAAAAAGCCCGTCAAACGGCGGCCGATTATTTCGGGCTCTCTCTGCGCTATGCACTGCTGGGCTCGGATCCAACCGTGCTTGTTTTTATGGGCCGCATCGCTACCGGCAAAAGTACGCTGGCAAAATATCTGAGTGACAAACTGGACATACGACGTTTTTCCTCGGACCGGACGCGCAAAACAATGATGGGTTTACCGCTGGACCAGCGCCCTGAGGCGTCCAAACGCAAAGAGTTGTACTCCCCTAAGATGTCCCGAAAAACCTACCGCCACCTTTTGGACGAGGCGGAAGGCCAGCTTGAGGGCCGGAAGAGCGTAATCATCGATGCCACATTCAGCAGGAAAGAATATAGAGATAAAATTATTGAAATTGCAGGGGCTCATAATGCCAACGGCCTTTTTGTGGAGACCTGTGCCTCTGACGGTACCATCGTCGGGCGCCTCAAGTCTCGCGAATCGACAAGCGGGGTAGTCTCCGATGCCCGACTTGAAGATTTTAAGTCCCTGAGCCAGGCGTATTATTCGCCAGCGGAGCTCTCCAGCACACGGTTACTGAAAATAAGCACTGAACCGCCGATCAAACATTCGATAAAGAAGCTCTATAAAAAGCTAATAAACCGACATTGGGATAAAGAAACACAAATTCTATAAAACGGCTTTGAAAGCTGAATATTCAAATTTAGAGGGTTCGCTTTTTTATTAAAGCAACCCGCGGGATAGATAATTATATATTGCTTCTTAAACTTACTGGCCGGATGGCCATAGATATTATTAGAGAAGCTCTACTAAAGGCGTTAATTCACAGAAACTCCCATAGATCTGTGTTTCTGACGTCATAAGTCCAATTAATGGGATATTTATGAGACAATAATACTAACCGGAAGCCTACCTGGCTGTATTTGGTATGGCCTATACTAACGGTGGGCGGGTGCCCAGCATTATAGTCGAGGAAGATCACATATCCTTGAGGAGGGAAGCCTTGAAACAAATCAACTTTTTAGCCAACTAATTAATAATCCTCCAACATCCTTCATATTTATATGAAGCTATCTTCTATTTAGCTACGCCAACCACAGGCCCACAGCTTGGGGAATGCAGCCTAAGCCAAACACTCTTCGATTTGCCGGAGGTCATCAATAATTAGGTCGGGCCGGTAATCGTCGGTGTCAAGCTCCCCGGTTTGGTGGCGCAGGGATCGCCGGTCGCCGACATACAGGGCCGTGCGCATGCCCAGCGTTTTGGCCGGCTGGACGTCTTTGCGAATATCGTTGCCAACGTAGAGTATTTCTTCCGGCTGCAATCCTT
>DATGUX010000114.1:0-11168 GCA_035300985.1 Fodinibius sp. | reverse complement strand
TCCAACAATGCTGGCCGGACTTATCAATCCAATCGTATCTCCGCGATTGAGCGGCGCAGGCTTGATCACTTGTTCTGAACCAATGGAATAAGAACTAAGTTGCGGCAGTGTCGATACAAATCCACTGCCGGCCATAAATTTTAAAAATGATTTCCTATCCATGTTGCCGGGAGCGATAGAGGTTGTAGTTGTTAATGATCTGCTCAATACCGGGAGGAACCAGATCTGTAATTGACCTCCCCTTTTTAAGTCTGTCTCTTATTTCTGTTGATGATATTTCAACAGGATGGTGATCAACAAACTGCATTTGGTCAACAATTTCAGGCGCCGGGTTTTCAATTTGGTAGGATGCGCGGGATGCAACCAGCAGCGGAGCATAGTTCAGGATCTTTTTCCAATTGTGCCAGGTATCAAAATCAGCCAGTGAATCCTCGCCTATACACAACCGGAATGATCGTTCGGGATAGCGCTTTGAAAGATACCGCAGCGTATTAACGGTGTAGAAAGGCGGATCAAGTTGGTGCTCAATAGTACTGATGGTAACCTTTTTCTCTGCCTCAAAAGCGCGCTCAAGCATTTCAAGGCGTAAAGCAAAATCGGCAAACTTATGCCCCTTTTTATGAGGCGATTCCGGCGTCAGTAATATCCAGAGCTCAGTTATATAACCGGAAGTTAAAAATGAATGCGCAATGGCTACGTGTCCCAGGTGGACGGGATCAAAACTGCCACCAAGAATGCCCGTAGCCTGTTCAGAGACGGACATTAGTTTGTCTGCAGGTCAGAATTCTCTGGTTTTACGGAATCGGTTGAGGCTTGGCTATCCTTACTTTTAACTTCTCCAATATCTGCAATACCCGTTCGGGCATCGTCAACATATGCCTCCGCCTGGGATCGGTATTTACCATTGGGAAAGAGTTGTACAAAAGTCTCATAGGCATCAATGGCTCCCTGGTAGCGCTCGCGCTGTTTGCTGGGTACACTCCGATCGGCATAAACTACATAGGCATTAATCTTGTCCATAAGTGCGCGTTGTGCCCATATCGATTCCGGATACTGATTGGTCGTCAGATCATAATAAGTAATAGCGGCTTCATAACTGTCGGTACGCATATAAAGATCAGCGGCATAGTACAGTTTTTTGGCCAGTTTAGAGCGCAGTTCAGTAATATACTTAGCCACTTGTTCCCGCCTTTCAGAATTGGGATACCTTGAATTGTAGAGCCTGAATTTTTCGATGGCGGTACGGGTATGGTTTTGATCAAGTTTATATCGGGGACTTAATTTATAGAAACTGTAAGCCTCTTTAAACTGAGCCTCCTCGCGTTTGTCCGCCTTGGGATATAATGCAGCATAGCGGCTGTATTCCGAAGAAGCCAAAAGGTAGCGCCCGTCACGGAAATAAGATTCCGCCAAATAGTACTGCGCTTCTTTTGCATAATCGGTTCCCCGCCCCAGCTGAATGACCGTTTCAAAGGCTTCAGCCGCATCCCGATAATCCTCGGACTGAAAGAGCCGCATTGATTTTTTATAGGCGGTAGGCAAAGTGTCACCGCGTTTGATCAGCTTTTCATTTTTGCAGGATGCCAGTAAGACAAGCACCAAGGTCAAACAGCCGTACCGAAGCAGGTAGGTAGAATAATTCTTCATTCGATTGAGTTCTCTGTTAAGATTCACGAGATAGTAAACGGTTTAAAAAGGTAATAATTTTATCTTTATAGGGAGATGGATCAAAAACGGCCACCTCTTCCATTGCTTCCTCATAGTATTGCTGCACAATTTTATCGGCGGCATCAATAACGTTAAGCTCTTTATACAATTCAATAACGGCTGCCACTCCATCCGGGGATCTCCGGGAACTGGAAAGTTCTTTGCTAAGAAGCTCTTTCTGGTGGCTGTTGCATCGTTGTAACGCAAGAAGTGACAAATATGTTTTCTTGCCTTCGCGGATATCCCCGCCCCGCTCTTTGCCAAACTTTTCGGGATCAGCAACAACATCCAGCAGGTCATCTTGAATCTGGAAGGCGATGCCTGTTTTCCGGCCCACTGACTGCAGCTGTTGTATGCTATCCTCATTAGCGGCCGCCACGGCAGCTCCGATAGCCAGTGATCCGCTGATCAAAGCCGCGGTTTTACCTTCAATCATATGCAAATAATCAGCAATGGTCACTTGCGACTGTTCTTCGAATTCCAAATCGAAAGCTTGTCCCTCACATACTTTCTCGGCGCTGCCCAGAAAGATATCAAGAATACGGCTGTATTGCTTCTTGGAGTACTGCTCACTCCGCCCATAATGTTGTAACTGCTTAAAGGCCCGGGCATACATGGCATCTCCGGAGAGGATTGCGGTATTGGAATCCCACCTTTTAAACACACTGGCCTTGCCCCGCCGAGTATCGGCTTGATCCATAATATCATCGTGCAGCAGGGTGAAATTATGCAGCAATTCCATCGCCAGGGCCGCCGGCAAGGCTTCCTTGATGTCTCCGCCGGCAAGTCCGCAGCCGATAAGGGTTAGATATGGCCGTACGCGCTTGCCCGGCAAATCCAGGGTATAACGAATCGGGTCATATAACAATGCCGGCATTTCAGGCAGCTCCAGTTCTTTCAGGCCGCCTTCAATCAGTTCGGATAAATGACGCTCTTTGGTAATGGGCACGTTATCTTTTCTATAATTTATGAAAGGCCAAATATAAGTAATTTAAAGCAAGATGTTATCTGTTATGTCACTTTAAATAGAGGAGCTCGGGCCCAAGGTCTGCCGGCTGTTCGCAGCCCAAAAGGGTTAAGATAATTTTTAGCTGATGTTGCCACCCTTTATATAGCTTTGCCAATCCTTCGTAACCGTCATTTACAACAGCCTTTATAACCGGCTGGGCCGCTGCTGCAAAGTCGGCTCCCAGACAGAGTGATTTTGCAATATGATGGCTGGCCCGTATGCCTCCGGAAGCGATTAGCTCGAAGGAATGGTCCCCTTTTAACTCGGCTACGCTGTTTAAACAGTCGATGGTGGATATACCCCAATCATTAAACTGCTCCAGTTTATCTGCTCCTTCTTTCCGCTCATTCTCAACTTTGGCCCAGCTTGTTCCGCCGGCTCCGGCTATATCAAGTACATTCACCCCTGATTTCAAGAGCCGCTCGGCCACTTTGCCGGATATACCGGCCCCGGTCTCTTTTACAATAATGGGACGGTCGGTGGCCTGTAAAAGCGCTTCAATACCTGCTTCGATGCCTTTAAAAGATCGGTCCCCTTCCGGTTGCATCAGCTCCTGCAGCGGATTTAGGTGGACAATGACTGCATCTGCGTCAATGGAGTTTATCAGCAAATCGATTGACTTTTGAGGCAGGCCGCCAATAAGCTGGGCCCCGCCTATATTGGAAGCTATAAAGGCGTTGGGCGCCCGTTCACGGACAACAGAAAAGGAACTGACAGCATCCGAATCTTCCAGCATAATGCGCTGGCTGCCAACACCAAAGGGCAGGTTGTAATCCTCACAAAAACGGGCAATAATGGCGTTGACGGCCCCTGCATCGGTATATCCGCCGGTCATCGACGAAATAAAGAGCGGAAATGAAAATGAGCGTCCCAATAGCTCTATTTGTGTGGATGTTTCCTCAAAGTTCACTTCCGGAAGCGCATTATGGCGAAAGTGAAAGTGCTCGAAACCAGTAGCCTTCCGATAATCAACCTCTCCGGTCGTAGTTAGTGATACGTGATCTTTTTTACGCTGTCGAATAGACATAATTTCACCGCATTAGTATATTTAAAAGGGATTTACTGGGCCCTAAAGGAGCCTTCGGCTTTTATCCATGATGCTTCCTCACTGCGCTTCCAACGGTGCCCGGAACCTCACATTGAGCGCAGCAAAGCCCAAGCATTCGGAAAATATGAAGCTCTGTTACAAAGACCCCATTAAATGAGTTCAAAGATAAAGTAGGCAAGTAAGCCCGAAAGAAAAAACGCCGCTCCTTAACCCGGTTTATCCTTAAATAAGGGTAAGTTGCTACATTGATATCCGTAGCAAATCCAGGCGTAGTCAGTTGCTGCTCTGCTGCTTAATCTTAGTTGAAACACCATTCACATAATTTTTCACCATCTGGATCTCAGGAGCAAGATCCGAGCCTTTAAATCCGCTAATATCGCCATCGGTAATATGCTTATTATAATAGGCTAAAAAATGTTTTGCCAGCGGCAGATATGACCAATGCCACTTTTCTTCGTTATAACCCGTGCGGCCGTTCACGCTCTTATCGGTATAGGGCTGATAAAAGCCAAAATCATTAGCGTGGACCTTCAGCCACTCGTATTCTTTCTTGCCTTGTCCGCTTTCAAAATAGGAATTAGTCAGATTGTTGAGGTCAAGATCAGTGCCCCAGTGATGTCGCGAAGTCATCGGCATAGAGCTGTACTCAAGAATCCCCAGGGCTTTGCCTAAAGCATCGGTTGAGTCAGAAGCCTTCCACTTCCGGTCCCAGATCGATTTTTGGTAATTGAAATTTCGTGTGCCGGAAACGATAGTAAAGGATATGCTATCTTTCCTGGCGCTGTCGGCCATGGCCCGGAAAGCCTGATAGGTTTTTTTGTGCAGGTAAATTTCTTTATTCGTGTATTCAGGGTCAACCTGAACAAAATCATCATGTTTTTTAAAGTCGAACTGCCCCGTTACGAAATCCACAGTTGGCTTTACTTGTAGTGAATCGCTGGCAGCCGTATTTTGGGCTGCTTCGCCAGCAGAGGACTGCGGATCATCGGAGGAGGATTTGTCTGCGCTACAGCTGATCATTATCAGCGAAAACAAAAAAAGTATAATTCTCATAGATTGTTGAAGATTAAAATAGGGTTTCAATGGTTATAGGATGAGTAAAATGCTACATTTCCTGGATAAATTTGCCGTAAATCCAGCCGGTAATATTATCTCTTGTTTGTATTTTGTACCACTCTTCTCCGCCGATGGCTTCAATAGCATCCTTGTTGATGGTGGCTTCTGCCTTGCCGAATTGGGAAGTGTTAAAAGAGGCTCGAACAGAATCTTTGAGATCAGCTAACACACTGATGGCCTTGCCCGATGACAACTTTTGTTGGCTTCCTTTTATTGTTACGGTGGTGGTTCTCTTTAAAATAGCTTCGTTACTGTTGGTGGAATTGTATTTCTCTAATATCTGCACGACCGTTCCTTCTCTCGAGACCACACCGGCTGAGGGTGATTCGGTGGTATGATCACTTCGAATAATCACATTAGAACCGGTCACGCGTCCTTTGGCAGCGTGGCCTGATAAAATTTTATTGAGTTTAGCCTGCGCCTGGGATTTAAACCGTCCTTCGGGAAATTTATTCAGATAAGTTTCAACACTTTCTGCCGTCGTATCGCTTTGGATGGAGCTCCAATACAAGTTGTCGGACCGGCTTTTAGCGGTTTCAATATGCTCACCCTCCGGATTATCTTCTATATAACGCTGATAAGCTTCATAGCTATCCGCTTGTTGTGCATCCTCCCAGGTGGAAGAGCTGCAGCCGTAACTAAAGCTCAGACCCATAACTACAACCAAGGCGGTGGTAATACGTTTAAATAAAACACCCATAATGTACTTATCTCTTACTGTATAGATTTGTAAACAAAGCCGGAATATAAATATTCTGTCCGATGAATGCATCAGAAGACGCCTGCATTCCAGAGTCATATTTTGACCCGATATTGATTAGCAAAAGATGGTAATAAAAATGGTGAAGTAAAACTTTTATCTATTGATGACCAACTTTGTGTTGAAATAATCAGCATATTTATTATCTGTGAATAGCTGACTGAGGATTCTTCTTTCCCACTATCAAATCATATAACTGCCGCCATTAATGTGGAAGGTGGTGCCGGTCATATGCGGTACTTGTCCGGAAGCGAGGAAAGCGACCAGTCTTGCTACTTCCTCCGGAGAAGTAATCTCGTCAAAAGCCATCCCCTGCGTCAGGTACTCTTCACCATATACTTTGATAGAATCTGTTGCCATATCGGTATTGATAAAGCCCGGTGCTATAGAATAGGCTGAGACTCCGTATTGGCCGAAACCCCTGGCAATGCTTTTAGTAAAGGCTACCAGCCCGCCTTTGGAAGCGGCATAAGAGGCGTACTCCTGAGTATCGCCGCGATAGGCGGCCCGGGAGGCAATATTGATAAGGATACCTCGCTCCTCTTTCATCCATCGGTTTAATGCCCATTTTGAGAGCAAAGCGGGTGCCCGAAGGTTAATCTGCAGGGTGCGATCCCAGTTTTGCAGCCAAACTTTATCATCGGAAGAAATGTCAGCATCGTCAGATATGCCGGCGTTATTAATAAGTACGCCGGGAGATTCCTGGCGGCCAAAGACCGGCTTAAGAATGGATGTCAACCCCTCAGGATCGCTTAAATCAACGTTAAGGCCTTCAAAATTTGGATGATCATTGAATGCCTGGGGAAACTCAGATAGGCGTGCCGTTCCGATGACTTTCACCTGCGATTCCAGGAGCTCCTCGGTTATGCTTTTGCCTATGCCGCGCGAAGCACCGGTGACTAATGCATACATACTTAAACAATCTTTAAGTTATCTGGTGAAAGGAAGAGCTTGCCTTTGGAATAGCATGGTTACAACAATGGTAAACGATATCCAAAAGAGTGCCAAGAAGGAAACCAGCTGAATACACCAATTTCTGAGCCTTCAATTGCTGTGCCTTCTCTTCTAACCGCGATAGACCGGTACGTTAGAGCAAGCTTCGCCGTACATCAGCTTCTTTGCGTATGGAATAAGCTTTTGTGTAGCATAAAGATAGATGCTGTCGGGCACAGGTCGTTCGTCATCGCTACAGCCCTTCAGGATAACAAACTTATCCTGATACTGGCTCCACTCCATATCGTCCAGTTTACGTCGATACAGTTCATGAACAATATCATCCGGCTGACCCTTAAACACTTCTATGGCATGTGAATGAAGATGCTGGCCAACCAACATATAAGCCCATTTAGAAAGGATAGCATCAGTGGAGCAGTAAACGCATACGTACTGATCATCAAATTGGGTCCAGTCAAATTCCTCAAGCTGGGTGCGGAACTCTTTTTCCTTTAGGAGGAGTCCTTTAAACAGGAATTGCTCAAGATCAAGACCAACTCTTTTAGTATCATCAAAAAACTGCTGTAAATCTAAGGTCACCAGCTTTTTTGACTGTTTGATCTTATTTACAATTTCACCTTCAGTTGCTGTAGCCATGATCTGTTTGAGTACGCTTTAAGTTAAACCGAAAATGATTCTCCGCACGAGCAGGTCCGAGAGGCGTTGGGATTTTCGAAGTAAAATCCTTGCCCTTCCAAACCTTCGGTGTAATCGAGCTCAGTACCCGAAAGATACAGGAAGCTGCGCATATCAACAATAAGGTGAACGCCGTTATCTTCAAAGGTTTGGTCTTCCTCTTTTTGGGCTTCCTGGCCGTTAGTATCAAAATCGAGATCATAGGTCAGTCCCGAACAACCTCCGCTTACGACGCCCACTCTAAGCACGGCATCAGCTGAAAGATGCTGTTCTCTCCGAATTTCCTCAATTTTCTGTGCTGCTCTGTCGCTGATGGTAATAGACATAATAGTTCTGCATCATTTCTGAGTTAAGAAAACTCTTCATGGTCCTATTCTGCTTTACTCAAAGAATTCCCCGAGGCTTGCCTCGGGGTAAAAACAAGGAAAGTTTGAAAACCTGAGGTTTTCATTAAGATAAAAAAAGAACTTATTCCTGTTGAATACCTCGGGGCTCTGCCCCGAGGATTGTTTATTAAAGGCAAAAAAGGAATATTATCTTCGAACCAGTAAAAGATAACTAAAATCCTCTAATAGCTCAGGTTTTGCTGGAAATTGCTCCTTTATATTGAAATAACCTGAATTTCAGGATCGATACGTTTTACCATGCTTTCAATAGCATAGAGGGTGCCGCTGGTAGCCGTGGGACAGGTTCCGCAAGCGCCTTGATAACGAATCTTCAAGCGATTGCCGTTTAAGCCCAAAATTTGAAGTCCGCCGCCGTCAGCCAGCAGATAAGGGCGCACCTGTTCATCAAGCAGGTTATTTATTTCGACCAGACGAGGATCTTTAGACTCTTGTACTTCTTTGGTTGCATGAACTTCCTCATCCTCAGTAATATTTTCCTGAGGCTTGGCCTCTCGAATAGGCGGTGCAAGCTTACGCAAAAGTTCAGACCAAACTGCGTTTCCATCTTGCGTAACAGTCACATATCTATCTACATAATAAATGTTTATCACGTGATCGATAGCAAATAGAGCTTCAGCCAACTCATCACCTGCAATCTGGCTACTGTCCTCATAGGATTTGGTGACACCATTGGTTAAGGGCTCTCCCAACACAAAACGCATAGCATCGGGATTGGGCGTGCGTTCGATTTCTTTAATCTTAGGCATAGTATAATACGTTAGTTTTAACCGTCATTGTTAGGGTTTAGAACGAATATAAATAAATTATCGTTTCTAACGAAACGGTCTCATTTGGGTTGTCCAGAACGAATTTCCATTAACAAATCAGAAAAACTCTTTGGCCTCTTTTATACCTTTGGCCAAGCGGTCGATGTCGCTTCTATTATTGTAAAAAGATATTGATGCCCGGGCCGTACTTGGAATCTTAAATCGCCGCATGGTAGGTTGTGCGCAGTGGTGGCCCGTACGGACGGCAACGCCCTGTTGATCCAGAATAGTACCAATGTCGGTAGCATGAATGCCATTAATGACAAAGGAAATGACGGATGCTTTATGCTCCGCAGTGCCGATAATACGCAAGTCTTCAATTTCAAGAAGTTTTTCGGTGGCATATTCCAGCAGCTGCTGCTCCCGCTCGGCAATATTATCTATGCCGATGTCCCTGAGATAGTCGATGGCCGCTCCCAATCCAATACCGGCAACAATGGGCGGAGTACCGGCCTCAAATTTGTGGGGAAGCTCATTGAAGGTGGTACCGTCAAAAGATACTTTGTCAATCATGTCTCCACCGCTTCGGTAAGGCGGCATAGCCTCCAAGTACTCTTCTTTTCCGTAGAGGATGCCAAAGCCCGTGGGACCGCACATTTTATGGGCAGAAAAAGCGTAAAAGTCGGCATCCAGCTCCTGTACATCCACCGATCCGTGAGGAGCCGCCTGTGCCCCGTCTAACAACACCGGGATGTCATATTTATGAGCTTCGGCAATTATTTTACGGACAGGATTTACTGTTCCCAGCGCATTGGAGACGTGACCAACAGCTACAATAGCGGTGCGTTCGCTGAGAAGGCCGGTAAAGGCCTCCCAAATAAGCTCTCCGCGATCATTGACCGGTATAACTTTTAGGGTGGCGCCATACTTTTCCGCGGCTATTTGCCAGGGTACAATATTGGCGTGATGTTCTATTTCTGAAATAATAATCTCCTTCCCTTCAGAAAGAAAACGTTCACCAAAACTGTGCGCCACCAGATTTATTCCGTCGGTAGTGCCCGTGGTATAAATAACTTCATGCAGATGCTCGGCATTTATAAAGCGCTGGACTTTGGAACGCGTAGCCTCAAAGGCATCTGTAGCCATTTGACTGAGGTGATGGATGCCCCGATGCACATTGGCGTGCTCATGCCGATGGTAGTGATCCATTCTGTCTGCAACAACGGCAGGCATCTGGCTGGATGCTCCATTATCCAGATAAACCAAGGGCTTGTCCCTAACCTGTTCAGACAACACAGGGAAATCACTGCGGATCTGCTCAAAGTCCACGGAGGGAGTCGCTATTGAAGGTGTAGCTTTAGCCATCGTTAGGTCGTTGGCTGGGAGTCAAGTTGACGTTTGGTATATTTATGCACTTCATCTACCAGCAGTTCCTGAACGGAATCTACGGTAATATTTTCGATAGTTTCCAGAGCAAATGCGTAGATTAACAGCTCGCGAGCCCGCTGTTCGTTCAGACCGCGACTCTTAAGATAAAAGAGCTCATCCTCTTCAAGTTGCCCGATGGTAGCACCGTGAGTACAAAGTACATCATCAGCAAAAATCTCAAGCTGAGGCTTGGTATTGACCAGTCCCCTACGGGAAAGCAACAGATTTCGATTTTCCTGGAAGGAATCAATTTTTTGAGCATCCTGGCGGACAAAGATCTTACCGTTAAATACGGAATGCGCACGACCGTTAATCACACATTTATGCAGCTGATGGCTGTCGGCATGCGAGAATCGGTGATCCATAATGGAATGGGTGTCTGACACCTGATTGTCGTCGATCAGGACCAGTCCGTCTACGGTAAACTCAACCTCTTCATCCTGCTGGGAAATACGCGGCTCATTGCGAGAAAGCTTGGCGCCAAGTGTAATAGTGTATGACTCATAGTTGGCATGTTTGGCCACAGAGGCGCTGACGCGTGCAAAGTGTAGGGCCTCATGGCTTTCGCGCTGAATCTTCGTATGCTTTACGTAGGCCTTTTCCTCAAGATTGACTTCTACGACGGGCAGATTAAAATATTTATTATCACCCAGTCCCACGTGATCTTCCACAATAGTTACATCAGCCCCTTTCTCGGCTGCGATGACACTGCGGGATGTGGTAAAGTACGTCTCCTCAGCATCTGTTTGAAGGAACAGTAAGTGAATAGGTGTGTCCACTTCTATTCCTTCAGGAATATGGACAAAGACGCCATCCTTTAAAAAGGCCTTGTTGAAAGAGCTGAAAATATCGCCATCAAAATTAGTATGCTTATCCAAGTGCTTGGCCAACAGCTCATTCTCATCTGCTGCCAACTGAGCAATATTTCCAATGGTCACGTCAGTGGCCAATGCGTCGGTCGAGGAGTGCTTCTCAGAATAAGTGCCGTTAACAAATACCAGTGTAGCCCCCTTGCTTTCGGGAAGATAATATTCACTGATATCAGGCAGATTGGTATCGACGTTTTCTGCTGGTACAAAAGAATCTGAATACAGATCGCGCAGATTAATAAAGCGCCAATCTTCATCTTTAGGGTGTGGAAAGGAGGTATTTTGAACCTCCTTGGCCCCTTCCAGGCGTAACTTATCTACCAATTCAGACTTGCCATTCAGCGAGCTTTGAAAGCTCAGCAGATCATGTAAAATTGTTCGTTTATTTCGTTGCTTCACTTTAGCCATTTGATTATTACTGTTCTCCATTTACAGATACTGATGAACCA
>DATGUX010000113.1:0-6711 GCA_035300985.1 Fodinibius sp. | reverse complement strand
GTCGGATTGTCCATCGGTAAAATGACAACTTTGCTATCTGTCAGAACAGTTCTGTAAAAAGCGCAGTTTCCCGCTGGCTGAATGGCAGGCACTCCCCTCTTCTATCCTGTTGGCACAGGGCTTGCTCTCATTAAAGTGAATTTGATTCAACAAACTAACTTTAAGAAATCCTCTCGGAGGTATTTACTATGACACTTGTACGATATAACCGACCCAACAATATGATGTCTAACCATTTTTCTGATATCATGGATGAATTCTTCAACAATGCTGTCCAAAATCGACGCGACAGCTTTGTGCCGGGTATCGACATCGCGGAGACCGACAATCAGTTCGAAATTTCCGCTGAGCTGCCGGGCATGAAAAAAGAAGATATCAATATAAGCCTTGATAACGGACATCTGTCCGTCAGTGGTGAGCGCAATATGAAAAAAGAAGAGGAAGGCAAAACCCTCCACCGGGTAGAAACAAGTTACGGTTCGTTCAACCGTTCTTTCCAGCTGCCTGATAATGTTGACGAAGAAAGCATCAAGGCCTCTTACGAAGACGGCCTGCTGAACATCACCATCAATAAGAGCGCAGACAAGGTGAAAAAACAGATCGAGATAAGCTAACAGCAGTTAGTTAATTACTCATCCCCATTAAGTCGGCGGAGGTTGCCTAAAAGAGCAGCCTCCGCTTTTTATTTAAATTGTTCTTTCCATGCAATAATTCTAACGTGAGAGAAGTTTAAAATATCTGTAAGACATATTAATTTATCAATATTGAAATAAAACCGGAGTACTTTATGAAAAAGTTTCGTTCCTCTTATTTGCTTTGGATAATAGGGGGCGTCCTGCTCGTTGGCCTGTTTACTGTTGATCTTGAATCTAAACGGGCATCAGTTATTACCATGCCCGACTTTGAAGCAACAACCAATATTAAAGACGCCAGCCAGCAGCCCTCTCCCACTCTACAAGACTTTAATGACGGCATCGTAAATATCGCCGAACAAACCAGCCCTACGGTTGTAACGGTTACCGTTTCGCAGACGGTAGAAGCGCGTCCCAGCCCTTTCGCAGAATTTTTTGGCCGTCGCGGTGAGCCACGAAAATTTCAGCGCCACGGCCTCGGTTCAGGCGTTATTGTTTCCGAAGAGGGCTATATTCTTACCAATCACCACGTCGTTGAAGGCGCTGATGAGGTAGATGTAAAACTGTATAATGACAAAACTTATAAAGCTAAAGTCGTTGGCTCAGACCCCCGGACTGATATTGCCGTTCTTAAGGTAGATGCATCCGATTTAAATGTTATTGAATTAGGCAACAGTGAGGAGCTGCGCGTAGGTGAGATGGTGTTAGCTATCGGCAGCCCGTTGCAGAAAGAATTAGCACATTCCGTTTCTATGGGTATCGTTTCTGCCAAAGATCGTACCATCGGTATTCTCCGTGAGCAAGGCGGATATGAAAGATTCATCCAAACCGATGCGGCTATTAATCCCGGAAACTCCGGCGGTGCCTTGGTAGATATGAATGGCGAGCTGGTTGGCATCAACTCTGCGATCGCCTCTCAATCCGGAGGTAATGACGGTATTGGCTTTGCCGTACCCATTAACATTGCCAAGAAAGTGATGAAATCGATCATCAAAAATGGACACGTCACACGAGGATATCTCGGTATTACACTTGGCGGTGAAGTAGATGACATTATGGCCAAAGCCCTTGATCTGGACAAACCTTATGGTATTATTGTGGGTGATGTGAACGAAGGTGATCCGGCTGACCAGGCAGGTATCAAAGAAAACGATGTCATTCAGTCGATCAACGGAGAACCGGTTAAAAGCTGGATGCAGTTGCGTACAGCCATTGGCACCTCATCCCCCGGAGCTGAAGTTGATTTCACGGTCGTTCGCGATGGTGAAACTAAAAAACTGGCCGTAACCCTTGGCGAAGTGCCACAAGACTCTGCTCAAAGCAGCAATCAATCATCTGATAAATCTATGGATGAGCGTATTGGCTTTAAGGTGCAAAACCTTACGCCTGATATTGCCCGTCAGCTGCGCCTCGACTCCGGTCAAGAAGGGGTTGTGGTTACGCAGGTAGCTCGCGGCAGCTCAGCTCAGCGGCAAGGTCTGCAGCAGGGAGCTGTAATTACTGAGGTAGATCGTCAGCCCGTAGGCAGCGTTTCAGAATTCAGAGATGCCATTGAAAAAGCTGCTGATGGCGATGACAATGTTGTGTTGCTCAAGGTATTGCAAGGCAGTGTCAGCCAGTATATCGCTTTCGAACTGTAACCACTTTTAAAACAAACGGCTAACCTCAAAAGGCCTCTTCGATTTAGTTCGGAGGGGCCTTTTTTATGACAAGCTGACGAAACAGACTATCCATTTTGACAAATCGTTAGTTTTTGTTTTGTGGCACCCTATTTGCTTTTATTGAAGTCTAACAGCTATCTGTAAATAGCCGAAGATTGTATAAGCGCATTATGGAATACAAAAATTATTACGACATACTGGGCATATCCAAAGGAGCCTCTCAGGATGAAATCAAGAAAGCCTATCGCAAGAAGGCGGCTAAATATCATCCCGACCGAAATCCGGACGATGATTCGGCCGAAGAAAAGTTTAAAGAGGTAGGAGAAGCTTACGAGGTGTTAAGTGACGCCGAAAAGCGTGACCTTTATGATAAAGTAGGCAAAGACTGGAAGAAATATCAGCGGGCCGGCGGCAATGCCCAGGATTTCAACTGGTCGGACTATGCCCGCCAGCAGGGACAGAGCCGTGGCTTTGGCGGGCAACAGCGCTACCAGCAGGGCTTCGACATCAACGATATGTTCGGAGGCCGAAGCGGCCAGGGAGGCGGAGGATTTTCCAGCTTTTTTGAAACGATCTTCGGCGGGGGCGGTGGAAGTCCGTTCGCCCAGGCCCAGCAACAAACCTATAGTCGGGGCAATCATCGCCGGCAACAGCAACAGACTAAACAAAATATTAAAGCGGAAGTAACGATTTCACTGCAGGAAGCATATGACGGAAGCTCACGAACGCTGCGCGTCGGCGGGGAGAAAATGAAAGTAAAAATTCCCGCAGGCATTAGTGACGGTCAGCGCCTTAAGCTCAAAGGCAAAGGCTCTACTAAAGTCCAGGGCGGACAGCGGGGTAACCTGCTCCTCACCGTCCGCATAACCATGCCGGACAACTACGAGCGTAAAGGAAATAATCTTTATGTTGATCAACCGATCGATTTATATACCGCGGTTCTGGGCGGCGAAACCATTGTAGAAACCCTTGATGGAAAGGCAAAAATAACGGTTCCGGCCGGCACCTCCGGCGGCAGTTTGTTTCGACTGAATGGCATGGGCATGCCTGCTTTTAATTCATCCTCTACAAAAGGCGACCTTTTTGCCCGAATCCAGATACAGATCCCCGGCAAACTGTCGAATAAGGAAAAGAAACTTTTCAAACAGCTTTCTAACACATAATACCGAACCTCAGCTATATCTATCACGGATATTCACAGCGATTGAAATTCCCAGCGCCAGCACAAAACAAAGGGCTGTCCCAAGATCTACCAGCATTGGACTAAGGTCAAGGCCGGTCAGTTGATAAATCAGAAACTTGATATAAGAGGCAGGCATATCAGCGTATCCGAGCTCGCGGCGCACCAGCCAGTGCCAATGCGTACAGGGACAGTAGCCCCAGCCGTACCAGATGCCTAATACAAACCAAGAAAAGGCTGTTGCAGACAGGGTGGCCAGGTTCCAGGGACGCGTTGGCTTCCAAATCCAACCAAAAAGGTTAAACAGGATGAGCCCGGTGTGAAAAACCAGAAAAAAAATATCCAGCAGTTCATACATAGCTATCGCCTGTAAACTCGTTAAATATTGAAAAGCATTTCTCTTTCTATTGAAAAGTAAGGATATTCCAAGCAGCTAAAAAGCCGACTTAAAATACTTCACTTATGTTCGTATCCATCCTTTTGTCGCTTGTGCTAAGTATTTCTATTAGCAGTCCAACAGGCAGCCTTCCGGCCTGGGGAAAAACCGGTCACCGGATTACAGGTAAAATTGCTGCCGATCACCTCAATAAAGAGGCCAAAAAAGAGATTCGCCGCATACTGGGCCATGAATCCATAGCCATTGCCAGCATATGGATGGATCAAATACGTTCCGACCCTCGCTACGACTATACCCACGACTGGCACTGGGTGACCATTCCAAATGGAAAGACCTATGAGGAAACAGAAAAGAATCCTAATGGAGATTTAATTCAGGCTTTGCGGCGGCTAATCGATGAGCTTAAGCAAGATAAGCTTTCACATACGGCTGAGAAACGGAAGCTTAAAATGATCATTCACCTGATGGGCGACCTCCATCAGCCCCTGCATGTCGGCACCGGCAACGATCGCGGCGGCAATGATACCAACGTTGAATGGTTTTATGAGCCCTCAAACCTGCATCGGGTATGGGATTCAGGTATGATTGATGAAACGAAGCTGAGTTATACCGAATTTTCCCGAGCTATTAACTATGCAACCGGGGATGAAATCAAAAAGTGGTCGCAGGGTACTATTCTGGACTGGGCCTATGAAGCACGGGATCTGCGAGAGGAAGTTTACGATCTGCCCAAAGACCGCCAATTGAGCTACCGCTATATGTACATACACCGCCCGACTCTTGACCTGCAACTGTTGAAGGGCGGCATCCGCCTGGCGCATGTGCTCAACGAGATTTATGGTTAGGGAATACCGAATATAGAATCTCCATAGATGAAGGCACATCGAAATTCTACATGCCTTGTTCTGCGGCCCGGTATTCCCAATTCTACATTGGCTATTCGAAAACTTCCCCCATCACCTGCTGGTGGGTTCGCATAGAATCTTCGCCCCACAGTACAAACCGAATGAGCTTAACGGACGTCAGCCGAGGAGCAATCTCCTTCAGCGTTTGGAAGGCGATCTTAGCCGCATCAGCCGGCGGATAACCAAAGGCGCCTGTTGAAATAGCGGGAAAGGCCATTCGCCGGATCTCATGCTCTTCGGCCAATTTGAGTGCGTTATTGTAGCAAAAGGCCAGTAATTTATCTTCCGGCTTATCGCGGCCGTACACTGGCCCCAGACAGTGAATAATATATTTATTAGGCAAATCATATCCGCCTGAGATAACGGCCTCGCCGGGCTTGATCGGAGCCATCGGACGCGTCTCCTCAGTTAGTTTAGATCCCGCCGCCCGATGGATGGCGCCCGCCACACCGCCGCCCGTTCGCAACTGGGCATTGGCCGCATTTACCACCGCAGCCACATCTGTTTGATTAGCTATATCACCGCGTTTAAGTTCAATCGTAACAGCTTCAATCGTTGTTTCCATCATAATCATAGCCTCCGCTTCTGTTGTTGCTACTCCGTGACTTTAATAAACCAAAAAACGGGTTGAATAATTCTGAATAAATTCCTTGCTTTGAGTAAGGAATAATAAAACCAAGTATTATGCCGGAAGCAACCCTTACCAGTAAAGGACAAGTTACCATTCCAAAAAAGATACGGAAGAAACTGCAATTAAATCCCGGCGACAAGATTCTGTTTCAGGAAACCGAAGAGGGAGACGTGAAAATAATTACCCGAAAAAAGTCAATTAGAGAATTGAGAGGCATTCTGCACCGACCGGGACAAAAGAAAGTGACCGTTGAAGAAATGAAGGAAGGAATAAAGCAATATCTTAAAAAAAAGCACGAAAAATGAAGATCGGATTAGACACAAACCTTTTGGTCCGGCTTTTAACAGATGACGATCCTGATCAAGCCGATCTGGTTGAAAGCCTGTTTGAATCACTTGGAAAAAAAGATACTACTTTTTTAATTAACGAAATAGTTTTGGCCGAATTGGATTGGGTGCTGACCTCTGTTTATGATTATTCCAAAAAAGATTTCCTCAAAACCATTGACCAGCTATTTAAAACCGAAAATATTGCATTTAATACTCCGGATCTTGTAAAACAAGCTTATAAGTTATATTCCAAAAGTAATGCAGATTTTTCCGACTGCTATTTGAGTGCCCAAAACAATAGTTTAGGATGCAAAACCACCTATACCTTCGACAAAAAAGCATCCAAACTTAATACTTTTACACTGCTGAAATAACATCCCCCTTTTTGCCTTTTCTTTCTCAACCTGAAGAGAAGGAAACAATCCCTTTCCTCTTTGACAGTATTTGCCATTTAGTTCTGTCTTTTTGAAAATGAACTACTATAAGTATGCTAAATTGAACCTTTGCGAATGCACAGCCTGTAAAATCGGCAGTTTATCAGCTTCGGTATGGTATTAGCTTCTATAAAGATAGAAAACAAAAAATAATTATCTAATTTTATCATTATGAACCTGGATAAATTTACACTTAAAGCCCAGAAGGCCGTACAGGCGGCCGTGGAGGTTGCTGCCGAAAACAACCATCAAGCAGTAAGCCCGGCTCATATCCTGTTGGCGCTGCTTTCCGAAGCTGACAATGTGGTCAACACCATCCTCAATAAAGTTGGTGTGCGACTTCCACAAGTTAAAACCGAACTGGAACAGCAGATCGGCAAACTGCCGGTCGTTAAAGGTGCTTCTGTATCCGGGCAGTACCTGTCCAACAGTTCCAAAGAACTTTTCGACAAAGCCCAGGCATCGGCTGATAAACTGGGCGATGATTATATCAGCTCAGAACATTTGCTGATTGGTATGCTGGAAACTTCTAACGAAGCCGC
>DATGUX010000112.1:0-3992 GCA_035300985.1 Fodinibius sp. | reverse complement strand
TACCTCAATGCCCATGCCACCTCAACACCGGTCGGCGATATCAGCGAAGTTAAAGCTACGGTGAACGTATTTGGAGAAGATCCGGATCACCTGACCATCGGAGCAACAAAATCTATGACCGGTCATTTGCTGGGAGCAGCCGGCGCCATTGAAGCTATTGCCAGCATTAAGGCCATAAATAATAATATTATTCCACCTACCATCAACACAGAGCATATTGATGAAGAAATCCCGGATTCACTCAATATTGTGTTGGGCGAAGCAGCAGAACGGGAAGTAAAGGTGGCAATGAGCAATACTTTTGGCTTTGGGGGCCATAACGGCATTGTTGTCTTTAAAGAGATATAGTTTTTAGATATCGTGCAGAAAACTAACAGATCTTTTTTATCTTTAATCTGCATTTCTATATAAGGTTGGTTTAATTGGCACATCAAATTTGTTATAAATGACCTATTCCTTTTTTGATCTTTTGCAACTGATCGGCTCGCTGGGAATTTTCATCTACGGAATGAAGGTTTTCAGTGACGGATTACAAAAAGTTGCAGGGAGCAGACTTCGAGGCATTTTAAAAGGAATGACCACCACGCGGTTTCGGGGCATTTTAACCGGTTTTGCTACTACGACGATTACCCAGTCCTCATCCACAACCACCGTGATGGTGGTAAGCTTCGTTAATGCCGGCCTTATCACCTTCCTGGAATCTACGGGGGTCGTTATGGGAGCAAATATAGGAACGACCGTGACGGCCTGGATGATCTCCATCTTTGGCTTTAAGATGAAGATTACCCCCATTGCCATCTCCCTAATCGGCATCTCCTTCCCCTTTATGTTTTTCGGGAAAGAAAAATTCCGCAATTTAGCGGAAGCGTTAATCGGATTCGGTATTCTTTTTATAGGACTGGATTTTATTAAAAATGGAGTCCCAAATATCCAGCAAAATCCGGAGATGTTTCAATTCCTTCAGCAGTTTACGGAATTCGGTTTTGGCTCTATTCTTATTTTTGTTATCGTCGGAACCCTGCTTACCCTGATCACCCAATCCTCATCCGCAGCCTCAGCCATCACACTGGTAATGTTGTTCCAGGGCTGGATCGACTTTCCAATCGCCGCAGCCATGATACTGGGGGAGAATATAGGAACCACAGTAACTGCTAATATTGCGGCAGTAGTTGGTAATGTTTATGCGAAACGGGCTGCACGCTTTCACTTTGTATTCAACGTCTTTGGCGTCTTGTGGATGCTTCTGCTTATGCAACCTTTCTTGATGGGTATTGACAGCATAATAAGCTATTTTTCTCCGGGTCCCGGTTCTATTTTAAATGCAACCAATGAGCTAAGCAGGGCCAACGCCACGCTCGGACTGTCTCTGTTCCACTCTATCTTCAATATCCTAAATGTATTGCTGCTTGCCGGCTTCGTACCGGCTATTATTCGCTTTATTGAAAAATACCAGGTTGAAGACGAAGATGCCGACAGTCAGCATCGACTGCAATATATTTCTTCAGGGATGATGTCTTCGCCGGAGCTTTCTATCTCCCAGGCCCATAAAGAAATTGAGCTTTTTGCCAAGCTTATTGAGAAAATGCACTTCAGCATAGAGGGACTTATTTTTAATAAGCAAAATAAAAGAGAAGCCTTCTTAGAAAAGATAGAAAAACGAGAAGAAATTACGGATAATATTGAACTTGAAGTTGCCGAATATCTTACCAAAATATCCAGTTATAACCTTAAAGAGGCAGACTCACGCCGTATTCGCAGCATGCACAGTATGATTAATGACCTTGAGCGGATTGGCGACATTTATTTCCAAATGTCTAAGTCATTTGAAGATATGCAGGCCGACGGCACCGAACTTCCGGAGCCGATATTAGAACGGATAAAGGAGATGCTTGATTTAGTATTTGACGGCATCCGCCATGTACGCTATAATCTTAGCCTTGATGAAGTAGATCCAGAGCTCAAAAAGGCAAAAGAGATTGAAGTTGCGATCGATAGCTATCGGAATGAACTTAAGGACTTTCACTACTCCCAGTTAGAACAAAACGCTTATTCCAATAAAGCCGGCTTTGTTTTCCTGGATTATGTAAATAGATTGGAAAAAGTTGGCGATCATCTGTTTAACATTAATGAAGCCATTGCAGGAGTGAAGGTTAAAGCGGCTTATGAAACCGTTATTGAAGAAAGGGGATAGTGGCTTATAACACTTTGGAATATTTCCTCATGAAGCCCTCTTATCCCGAATTCTGGGGATTAGAAGAGCTATGCCAGCCCTAACTTCTATGATTCATAGATTTTTGGACTTATATGTCATCTACTAATATTTTCTCCAATCCATAGCGAGGCCCCAAATATTAGAGGTTCTCGCTAATGAGATGATCCGAATTTCACGGATTGCAGACAATCATAATCGGTAAATACGTCTTATTATTAACACTGACAGAATTTAGAGCTCCTGCCAGTGTTCAAATAATAGAGAATACCTCCTGCCCCGAAACTTCTTTTAAAGACCTTTACAAAGCAAATGTAGGACCCTGAGCGGAGTCGAAGGGCCCGGCTTCATTCACAATAACTCTATACGTTCTTGATATTGGTTAATGCAAAAGGCCGCCATCAACAGGGCGGCCCTGCAAATTATCTGCGATAAAGATTAAATACGTATTATGGCATTTTCAATCTGCTGATAAACAATCCTCGGTGCAGAGCCCGGAGGTATTAAACAGAAAAAAGTTCATTCCATTATCTTAATGAAAACCTCAGGTTTTCAAACTTTCCTTTGTTGACCCCGAGGTAAGCCTCGGGGAATTCTTTGATTAAATAATGAGCCGAATAACAGGAGTTAATCTACACCTCCCTTTCGGGTTGGCTCGCGTGGCACAGGCCACTCCTGCGGCTCACCTGTTCGGCTATTAATAGGTAATACTCTCTTCTCACGAGACGCCTTTTCATCGTCTTCACTGGCCATATAAGTCAATATGGCCGCTAAAATAACGTTATTGCGAACATCATCAAATACAATTTTATCATAAGTATCCAAGTTGGTATGCCAGGTATAATTCCAATAGTCCCAGCTCAATGAGGAGAGTGAAAAGGCGGGAACCCCGGCAGCTACAAAAGAAGCATAATCAGATCCTCCGCGCCCCGGCATACCCGGAAAGGTGGTTTCTATATGCTTGGTAACATCCTTGGGCACGGCCGATAACCAATTTCCAAGGTAGTCATAAGAATCAACAAATCCCTGCCCCGTAATGCGCACCACGCGGCCCGTTCCATTATCCTGATTAAATACCGCCTGGATGCCTTCTACAATCTCGGGGTGATCTTCCACAAAAGCTCGTGATCCATTTAGTCCCTGCTCTTCGCTTCCCCATAATCCAACCAGAATGGTCCGCTTGGGATTGGGATACACTTTGTTAAGGATGCGTGCCACTTCCATCATCATAATTGTACCCGTTCCGTTATCCGTGGCGCCCGTGGCTCCGTCCCAAGAGTCAAAGTGTGCTGACAACAGCACATATTCATCCGGCTTTTCACTTCCTTTTATTTCAGCAATAGTGTTGAAAGTGGGGACCATGCCCAGATCTTTGGATTGTGCTTCTACCCTGATGATCGGATCATCGCCATATTCTGCCATGCGATAGAGCATGCCATAATCTTCGAGAGAAAGATCAACGGTAGGGATAGTTTCGGTATGAGCACCAAAGATTTTATTCGCTCCAAAACCACGAGACCAGCGGGATTGCAGGATGCCTGCTGCACCGGCCTCTTCCAGCGCAGAAACAAGTTCACGGCTGTTATAGCCCGTCTTATCCATCTTTTGCTTCCAGGCTTTTCTTTGACTTTCCCGGTTATCATTCATCTTCTGAAATGATTCATCCGTAGCATATTCTTCCCAGTTGCTATCGGGCCGGCCGGTTGGCTGCGGCATAGAAACCATCACAAACTTTCCCTTTATCTTTGGCAACCACTGTTGAAAGGCCATAGAATCGGCCACA
>DATGUX010000111.1:0-4980 GCA_035300985.1 Fodinibius sp. | reverse complement strand
TGCTGGCGATGGTGCCACATCAGGCTTCGGCACAGACAGTAACCGGTGAAGTAATAGACGCTCAGTCTCAGGAAACTTTGCCAGGAGTTAATATTCTCGTCAAAGGAACAAGTATTGGGACTTCCAGTGACGCTGATGGAGAATTTTCGCTAAAGGTTCCCTCTCTGTCCGATACCTTGGTTTTTACCTTTATCGGCTATCAGCGCCTGGAAGTGCCTTTACAAGGGCAGAGCTCTCTGGACGTTAGTTTAACACCAGAAACTATTGCCGGAGATGAGGTAGTAGTCATTGGATATGGAGCCGTACAAAAAAGTGATTTGACGGGCTCTGTTTCTTCTATAAGTGCTGAAGAAGTCACTGAAATTCCAACTACCAATGTCGCAGAAGCTTTGCAGGGCAAGGTGAGCGGTATGGATATTACTCGAGGTAGTGGTGAGGCAGGTTCGGGGGTCAATATTACTGTACGTGGTAACCGTTCGTTAACAGCTTCGAATAGTCCGCTCGTGATTGTAGATGGTATTCAATACGGCGGTGGTCTCGAAGATATAAACCCTGCGGATATTGAGTCTATAGAAGTGCTCAAAGATGCTTCTTCTACTGCTATTTATGGTTCCCGTGGGGCAAATGGAGTTATTTTGATTTCTACCAAGAAGGCCGAGGCACAGGGTACTCAGGTTTCTATTGAAAGCTATGCAGGGGTTTCTAAGACTATGGATTATCCGGATTTTAATACAGGTCCTGAGTATGTGGAACAAAAGCGGGAAGCTAACAGAGTGAGTGGAGACTGGAGCGGCCCGGAAGACGATTCCAATAT
The DNA here is from genome assembly GCA_035300985.1 of Fodinibius sp. GTDB lineage: Bacteria > Bacteroidota > Rhodothermia > Balneolales > Balneolaceae > Fodinibius. Next base: position 4,166 of record DATGUX010000111.1, on the reverse strand, counting down.
TTTTACATCCAGTGAACTGGAAAATATTGAAAATAATGTGTGGACAAACTTCAGGGATCTACTTTTTCAAACAGGCATACAGCAAAGCCATCAGATAAATGTTTCGAGAGGTACAGAAAATAATTCGATGTACTTGTCAGTTAATTATTTTGATGAAAAGGGCATTTTGGAGATGGATCATCTGCAACGTTACACGGCCCGTCTTAATGTGGATCAGCAGATCGGAGAAGCTCTGACAATCGGTATGAATTCGCAGATAACTTATTACGATCAGGACCGGCGTAGAGACCCTACAAACATAGCAAATAAAATAAATCCGCTTACTCGGGCATATGATGATAATGGCGATTTGATTGTTCGTCCGCATAATGGGAGAGATATCAGCCCATTGGCGGACACGCAACCCAATGCCTACGAAAATAATACGCTGACAACAAAGATATTCCCGACGTTATATGCAGAGCTCAATTTTGCTGAAAATCTTTCGCTTCGCACCAACATTTCAGCTACACTGTCTAATTCTCGACAGGGTGTTTACAGAGATTCTGAGACCATTGATCGTAATGGCACAGCTCCAGAAGCGGTCTATAACAGCTCAAATAGTCGAAATATTACCTTTGAAAATATCTTGAACTATGAAGGGGATTGGGATCAGCATTCTTTATCGTTGACAGGTGTGACAAGCTACCAGTTTAATAAGAATGATCTGGGTTCTGCTCTGGGGCAAAATCAGCTCCTCGCATCACAACTATATTATGGCCTCTTAAATGCGACCGAAGGTATTGCAGTTGAGAGTGGGTATGAAGAAAGTAGTCTTATGTCATACGCTGGCCGCGCAAATTACAGCTTTAAAGACCGATATTTACTTACGCTTACCGGCCGGTTTGATGGTTCCTCAAAGTTGACTGAGGAAAATCAGTGGGCTTTCTTCCCATCCGCGGCAGCAGCCTGGCGGATCAGCGAAGAAGATTTTATAGGAGATGATTCGATAGTTAGCAATCTGAAACTGCGCGCCAGTTATGGAGTTTCTGGAAATGACGCCATCAGTCCCTATTCAACGCAGTCAGCTCTTCGGAGAATTCCCTTTTCGTACGGAGAAGATTCCGCCCCTGGTTTTACGTTTAGCCCCACATTGGGAAATCCGAATTTGGAGTGGGAGATATCCAAAACAGCTAACCTTGGATTGGATGTTGGAATCCTTAACGATCGGGTAACCGCAACAATCGATGTTTATGATACACGTACGTCCAACTTGCTGCTTGACCGGTTCTTGCCTCTTAGTAGCGGTGTTTCTTCCGTAACACAAAATGTTGGGAAAACGAGAAACCGTGGTATTGAATTTGCTTTAGAGACAACAAATATCTTGAAAGATGATTTCAGCTGGACATCAAATCTCACCTTTTTCTCTAATAAAGAAGAAATCGTAGAACTGGTCAGCGATGGTGACGATATAGGTAATGGCTGGTTCATAGGAGAACCTACTTCAGTATTCTATGACTACGAAAAAATAGGAATATGGCAACAGGATGAAGCTGATATAGCTGCTTCGTTTGGACAGGAGCCCGGAGAGATTAAAGTGCGCGATCAGAATGGCGACGGTGAAATAACAGCCAGTGATGATCGGGTTATTCTGGGATCCCCACGCCCGAAATGGAGTGGTGGTATTGAGAATTCCATCAACTATAAAGGGTTCGACTTAAGCATCTATGTGTACGCCCGGATCGGACAGATGATGGATTATGAGTATTATGACAATTATAAACCCGGAGGAGTGGAGAACGGGGCAAATGTAGATTATTGGACCCCCGATAATCCAACAAATGCCTTTCCGCGCCCTAATGCGGCTCTCTCGCAAGATAACTACCAGTATTACAGTACCCTATCGTACGAGAGCGGATCTTTTGTGAAGATTCGGAATGCTACATTGGGTTATACGTTGCCTCCATCGCTAATGGAAAGCATACCAGTTAGAAATATCAGACTCTATGTAACTGGTAAAAACCTGTATACGTTTGCGAAAGTTGACAATTACGATCCAGAACGTGGCGGAGCGCTCAGTTTTCCAATGACGCGGTTATTCGTTACAGGTATAAACATAGACTTTTAATTACTAAACAGGGTTAATTATGAGACGTTTATTGATAGTTTTTGCATTCTGTATCAGCAGCATTCTTCTTGTTTCTTCGTGCGATCTAACTGAGTATAATCCCAGTGGAACTACTTCCGAAACGGTTTATACCACACCAGAAGGATTTGAAAGCTTGGTGAATGCCGCCTATTCATATTCCCGATGGTGGTACGGTAAGGAGGAGGGATGGGCCGCCGGTGAGATGGGTACCGACCTTTGGACCAGCGGAGCTGGGGACGAAAACCCCAATTTTACCCGTTATGAGAATCTCCAGCCCAATGCTAATGTGGTTGGCGTTTTCTGGGAACAGTTTTACGCCGCTATCAACCTCTGCAATGCGGGTATTAACAGGATAGGAGAGTCCGGCATGTCGGAAGAACTCCAAACTACTCGCGAAGCCGAACTTCGATTTTTGCGTGCCTTTTATTACTGGCATATTGTAGAGACGTGGGGAGGTGTTCACTTTACAACCGATGAAACAGAAGGTATACAAGTGAATGCAAACAAATCTTCAGTCGAAACGTTTTACAACCAAATCTTTGAAGATCTTGACTTCGCAGTCAGCAATTTACCAGTTACCACTTCTGATATTGGCCGTGTAACCAAGCCTGCAGCCGAAGCATTCTTAGCACGCATGTACTTAACACAGGGCATGGATCAGGAGGCATTTGATATGGCTGACAAGGTTATTAATAATTATAGCTTTGGCCTGGTTGAAAATTACGACGACCTGTGGGAGATGGATAACCTGCGAAACGAAGAGGTTATTTGGGTTGTAAACTATTCTGAAGATCTGGCACTTAATGATCAGGAAGATGATATTCTCTTTCCTGAAGGTCATGGCCGGGGTGGACATAATGGGCACCTGCACTTTCTGATGACCTATGATCAGGTGGACGGTATGAACAGGGATATAGAAAATGGTCGCCCTTTTAACCGGTATATGCCAACGCAGTTTTTGCTGGATTTATATCAGGACGATATCGACTCCCGATACGACGGTTCCTTTAAATCGGTTTGGTATTCTAATGCCCCCTCCGAAGTAGAAGGAATAGCCGAAGGTGATACCGCGATTTATGCAACCAAGTATGAGGTATCTGAAGAGTTTCGTGAGAATGCTGCCTATACCATTTATGACCGCTCTGATATATATGAGTCAGATGGTTCCATTGTACAGCGAACGAAATACCCAAGCCTCGATAAATTTGCTGATCCGACCAGGCCATCAATTTCCGAGATGAGAAGCTCGCGCGATGCCTTTGTAATCCGTCTTGCCGAAATGTATCTCATTGCTGCCGAAGCCCAGTTTAATATGGGGAATAACACCAAAGCTGCTAATTACATTAATGTGATTCGGGAGCGGGCTGCTAAGCCGGGTGATGAAGCTGCGATGAGAGTAACAGCCGCCGATATTAATCTCGACTTTATTCTGGATGAGCGTGCTCGTGAGCTTGCGGGAGAGCAGCTCCGTTGGTTCGATCTGAAGAGAACGGGTACTCTTCTGGAAAGGACAAGAGAACATAATCCCGAAGCGGGCGCTAATATTCAGGACCATCATGTTCTGAGACCTATTCCTCAAGCCCAGATAGATGCGGTTCAAAATAAAGATGAATTCACACAAAATGACGGATATCAATAGATATCGGTTTTCACAGAGAGTATCATTTTAAAGTCTCTGTCGTAAAAATCTAATACCATTTCGTATCCCTGAAGAGCGGGATCAGTAGCGCAGTGTAAATCGTGTTGCTGGTCCTCTCTTTTTACATAACAACCGTTAACTTTTTTGTTATATCGACATGAGAAGGAAATTTTCATTTCCAGTAACGAAGATCGTAACCCTCTGGTTTATTTCATTTTTGCTTTGCCATTGCGCCAGTAAAAAAGCAGAGGATACCCAGAATTCCTGGAAACAGGTAGAGAAGATAAAAGCTCAAATTCAGCCACCTACCTTTCCGGATCGCTCATTTCCTATCACTGATTTTGGTGCAGAAGCAGGTGGAGAAGTAAAAAGTACCGAAGCCTTTGCCCGGGCTATCCA
>DATGUX010000110.1:0-13659 GCA_035300985.1 Fodinibius sp. | reverse complement strand
TAGCGAAACAGACTGCTACTGTCGGTTTTGAGACGAATCGAAGCCTCCGGTCCCAAAATATTCTGATAAATAGCCAGGAATTTGGGTGAGCTAAGCCGTTTATTACGATTGCTTCCTCTCGGGTAGGGATCGGGAAAGGTGATCCAGATGTCACTCACTTCCCCGGGTGCAAAATATTCGTCCAAATGATCAATAAAGATACGCAGAAAGTGCACATTGGTCAGTCCCTCATCCTGTGCTCGACCGGCGCCCTTCCAAAGCCGTGCCCCTTTGATATCAACGCCTACAATATTGCGCTCCGGGAACCGGCGAGCCAGTTCCAGGGCATATTCTCCTTTTCCGCAGGCCAGCTCCAGGGTGATGGGATGATCATTTTTAAAGATATCGCTGTGCCACCGGCCCTTGGGCTTGGGAACGGCTGAATCCTGAAAATCAGTGAGCTCCATCACGTTTTCGAACTCCTTCATCTCCCGAAATCGCTCAAGCTTATTTTTCCCCATAACGCTCTGTTATATATCTATCCCATTAAGGAGAAAGTCGAAACATACTCCACTTTGCATCATTCTTTTCGTAACAGATGCGGTCGTGCATACGTCCGCTGCGCCCCTGCCAAAACTCAATGCGGTCAGGAACCAACCGGTAGCCGCCCCAAAAGTCGGGCAGCGGTATCTCTTTACCTTTAAATTGTTCCTTTATCCCGACAAAGTTTCTTTCCAGCTGCTTGCGCGAGGCCACTTTCGTGCTCTGCCGCGAGGCCCACGCTCCCAACTGGCTCAACCTGGGCCGGTGATGGAAGTAATTTTCTGACAGCTTCTGACTTAGCTTTTCCACCTTGCCCTCGATCCGAACCTGCCGCTCCAGCGGCGCCCAATAAAAACAGAGGGAGGCATACGGATTTTGCTGCAGCTCTTGTGCTTTTCGGCTGTTGTAGTTGGTGTAGAACCGGAAGCCCTGCTCATCAACGCCCTTGAGCAATACCATTCGCGATGAGGGACGCCCGTTCTCCCCGCCCGTTGAAAGCGTCATAGCGTTGGCATCGAGCAAGTCAGCTGCCAGGGCCTGTTCAAACCATTTTTTAAACTGCCTGCGCGGATCGTTTTCTACTACGGACTCTAAAAGCTCTTCTTTGGAAAAGTCTCGACGAATTTGCTCAATACGGTGCTGATCCTTCGACTTATCCGACATATTCCGGTTCCTTACCCATTTTCCATTTGATATTACAACCGAGGCTGGGCTTTTGGTCTTCCTTAATCTTCCCATCAAGCAGTTTTTCTACGGCATCGCGCAGATCTTTTCCATCCGTCGGCTCATCATTACTGGGACGGCTATCGTCAAATTGTCCCCGATAAACCAACTCATTATCTTCATTAAACAGGTAGAAGTCCGGCGTGCAAGAAGCGCTATAGGATTTAGCAACTTCCTGGTTTCCATCATATAAATAGGGAAAGGAAAAATGATGTTTACGGGCTTCTTCAGCCATATTTACAGGACTATCATCCGGATATTCTTCCACATCATTTGAGCTTATGGCGACTACTCCAATGCCCTTTTGTTGCAGATCGCGGGCGGCAACCACCAATTCTTCCAGAATAGATTGTACGTAGGGACAATGGTTGCTCATAAAAACGACCAGCAATCCCTTTGCATTATCAAAATCCTGTAGCGATACCAGCTGATTATTAACCGTATCAAATAGTTTAAAGTTTGGAGCTTCAGTTCCGAGTTCAATCATGGTTGAAGGCGTCTGTGCCATAAGTCAATTGTATTTAAATATAATGTTTGATTTGTTTGAAGATATAAAATAATATCATCCGCAGCTCCCTGAATATATAAAATGAACACCTGCTTTAAAATAGTTGAAGCTGACCTTCTTCAGGGCGGTGGAAGTGAGCCCCAGAGAGCGATTTTCGCTGCTCATTAAAGCCCAGTTTTATGGTTTGGATGTTAAATAATTTCCGTATTTGTTCCGAAAAAATACCCTTACCGCTAAATCGGCTGCCAAACTCACTGTCATTGAGTTTTCCATCGCGCATCGACCTGATACGATGAAGCACTTTATTCTTCCGGTCGGGGAAATGCTGTTCGAGCCAATCATGAAATAAATTCTTAACCCCATGGGGCAGGCGCAGGATGGTATAACCTGCGCAGGTAGCTCCCGCATCACGCGCCGCTTTGAGAATTTGAACGCATTCATGATCGGTCAACCCCGGAATGATGGGCGCCACATTCACTCCCACCGATATGCCGGCCTCAGCCAGTTTCTCAATAGCCTGCAACCGACGTCCGGGTGCGAGGTTCGCGGCTCCATGACACGGGCCAGATCACGATTCAAGGTAGTAATTGAAAGAGTGACGTGAGCCGCATTGAACTTGGCCAGATCGCTCAGATAATCGATGTCGCGCGTCACCAAGTAATTTTTAGTGATGATGCTTACCGGATGTCGCGCCTCAGCCAGCACCCGCAGGCAGCCACGGGTTATTTCCAGTTTACGTTCCACCGGCTGGTAAGGATCGGTTACGCCGCTGAGAACAATGGTCTGCGGCTTCCATTGGCGGGAAGCCAGCTTTGCGCGGAGCTTTTTAGGCGCATCATATTTTACCATGATCCGCGACTCAAAATCAAGTCCGGCCGAAAAGCCCAGGTATTCGTGCGTGGGACGTGCGTAGCAGTAAATACAGCCGTGCTCACATCCGCGATAGGGATTCAAGCTGTAGGTAAAGGGAATATCGGGGCTGTTATTGGTGGACAGGATTTCTTTGGTATCATCACGGATAAGCCTGGTCTTCTGCGATGGCTTTTGACCCGTCTCTTCATTCAGATCATAATCCAGATACTCCTCTTCAAAACGATTGCCCGGATTGCCGGAAGCGCCCCTTCCGCGAATGGGCTGACGATTTTCTGTTGACATTATGCTGACATTTAATGCTAAAGGCCTGTGCTGCTATAAATATAACAACAATACTGACAGCATAGTGTCATACCGGTGCATTTTAATGTCTCCGTTTTGGGATAGTCCCAAAAACCTCTTTCATAAAAAAAGGGCCCGAAATCTAATTCGGTGCCCTTCTTCCCTCTATGCTTATCTGTTTAGCTAATTAACAAGGAATATTCGCCAGGTTTTCATCCCAGCACATTTTAGTTCCGTCATCGATTACATAGCCAGTCTTCGTGTCGGTATTCCAGAAAATGATGTCCTTTTCCGAGCCATTGGCATCTTCAATAGTCATAGTATGTTCTACACCGCTTTGATCATAGTCAATGCTTGTATCCAAAGAACCCTCACCATATATTCCGGTACTGATCGTTCGTTCTGTATCACTTTCAGCATTCCATTCCGTTTTTATTGCCGGTACCTCTTTGCTATTATCATCATTGAGAACGTTGAATGTCCAGTTACCTTTAGTACCATCGTCTCTGGTCGTTCCTTCCATCAGCTTGTAATCATTAAAGCTGCTACCCTCGCCAAAGTCACCGCTCATAAACATTTGCCACTTTATAGAAGAAGCTTGCTCCTTTGCAGTATACCGTATGGAGATACTTTCACCATCTGCTGAATAATCGTACGACCATACCCACCGGCCATCTTTAAAATCAGGTGATTGGTTATAAGCAGGACCTAATAGACCCAGATAAATCTGCCCCATTGAGGCAAAAAGTGTTCCAAACGTAACTTTAAAGTTGGCGTTTGAATAATTAGAGTAGTTCGATTTTGCTTTGCCTTTTTTCTCAGGAGGCTGATTATTCTCAAAGAAAGTAATATCCGGCTGAGCGTAAACAGACAGTTCCGGAATAGTTGGCGCTTCGTCCTTAGTACCCGGCCCGGTGCTGCTGTCGTCTCCACATCCTGACATTCCTACCAACAGGATGGCTATCATTATCGCATAACTTAGTTTTTTCATAACTTTATATTAGTTTAGTGGTTTAAAGATTCTCTATTAACCAATACGTAATTGCACAATAAAAAGGGTCAAAAAAACTTTACCCTATGGTATGATCATTTAAAACCGCAACCCTTACAATCTTTAGCATTTTCTAATATTTGCGCCCTAACATTATTCTGCTATGGTTGCCGCTATATCCTTATCTATTGTTGTTTTTCTTTCGGTGCTTATTACGCGCATAGCCACCATTGCATTGTCGCACACCGGTTTATCGAGAGAATCCGCCCGATTCCAGGCGCGATCGGCCCTAACGGGAGCAGGTTTTACAACCACTGAATCTGAAAAGGTCGTTTCTCATCCGGTTCGAAGGCGCGTTATTCTTATGCTGATGCTTATTGGAAATGCGGGTATTGTAACGGCCGTATCCTCCCTTATTCTTACTTTTGTTATTCCCAAAAGCACCGTCTCGCTTATCTCCAGTATCGTAATCATTATTGGGGCTGTCGGCACCGTATGGTGGGCTGCGCAAAGCGAGGTGGTTGACCGGTTATTGTCAAGAATGATTGACAAAGCCCTGCAGCGCTACACCTCGATTGATGTACGTGATTATGCGGCCATCCTGCACCTGGCCGGTGACTATCAGATTACAGAGCTACGGGTGCAAGAGGATGATTGGATCGCCCATAAACTGTTAAAAGATGCCCGGCTTTCGCACGAAGGGATTATGGTATTAGGTATTCAACGCGAACAGGGCAATTACATAGGAACGCCCTCCGGTGACACTGAAATACGTCCGCATGATGTGCTAACCATCTACGGCAAGGCTTCTCGATTTGATGAGCTGGATAACCGGAAAAAAGGTTCCAAAGGCAACAGGCAGCATATACAGGCTGTTGCCCAGCATGGTGAGGTAGCGCATCAAGAGATGGAAGAAGATCAGGAGACGGCTGAAGCCGAGCCAGAAGAATAAGCCAAAAGCCGGATCACTACTTTTACCCGGCTCTATAAACCGTTTTGCTGTTTACAAATTCCCTGATGCCCAGATGCGATAGCTCGCGACCATAGCCGGATTTTTTAATGCCCCCAAAGGGAAGACGCGGATCGGACTTCACAAAGGCATTGACAAAGCAACAGCCGGCCTCCAATTGCCGGGCAGCAATTTGTTCCGCGCGCTCGGCATCCTCTGAAAAGACGGCCGCCCCCAGGCCAAAGCCGGTATCATTGGCAATGCGAATGGCTTCCTCCTCATCTTCCGCCTTGATAATGGTCGCTACCGGGCCGAATAACTCTTCACTATAAGCCGGCATGCCTTCCGATATATTTGTTAATACCGTAGGAGGATAAAAAGCACCGTCGCGATCGGGAATCTGACCTCCCAAAATACAGTCCGCACCCGCTTCTATGCTCTGCTGAACCTGGTCATGGAGCTGATCCCTTAGGTCAATGCGTGCCATTGGCCCGATATCGTTTTCCTTATCAAAAGGATCGCCGGTCTGCCGTTTTTTCATCTCGCTGACAACGGCATTCAGAAAGGCATCGTAATTTTGCTTGGTCACAATAAATCGCTTGGCAGCAATGCAACTTTGTCCGCTGTTGGTGAGCCGTGATGCTACGCAGGTTTCAGCAGCCTGCTCTATATCGGCATCATCCAGTATGAGGTAAGGATCACTCCCTCCCAGCTCCAGTACCGTTTTTTTAAGCTCTTCTCCCGCTGTAGCAGCTACCGCTTTGCCCGCTCGCGTGCTGCCGGTGAGCGTTACCGCGGCAATATGGCCATCCCGGATAAGCGTTTGGGCCTGCTCATTATCGGCTATGACCGTTCGAAACAGCTTATCGGGCACGCCTGCTTTGTGCAGTAGCTTTTCTATGGCCAGTGCACAGCCGGTGACGTTGGAAGAGTGCTTTAAAATGGCAGCATTTCCGGCCATCAGTGCGGGAGCCGCAAAACGGAAAAGCTGCCAAAACGGAAAATTCCAGGGCATGATGGCTAAAACCGCTCCCAAAGGCTCAAAATGGATATAACTTTTTTCCGCATCGGATGCTATAAGCTGATCAGAAAGAAACTCTTCGGCATTTTCTGCATAGTAGCGGCACACCCAGGCGCACTTCTCCGCCTCTGATACGCCCTGGGCCAGCGGTTTCCCCATTTCACGGGCCATCAGTACAGCATATTCTCCTTTTTCATCCTCCAGAAGTGCCGCAGCATTACGGATCACCGCGGCACGCTCATCAAAGCTTTTATTTCTCCACGACAACTGTGCCCCGGCCGCCCCTTTCGCAATCGTGTGCAGTTCGTCCTCGCTCATCTGATCATATTCGGCAATAATTTCTCCGTTAGCTGGATTAATAGATTTCATAATACTATTCACAATTAGTTGAATATTTACTCGTCTAATGTCATGCTTGCAGATTAAAAAGCATCTCTAACTTGGTACTCCTTTATGTCTGTTATCAACACATAATATAACTCAAATATAATTCTTTACATTCCGGCATAAAAAAAGCGAACCCGCTGACCGCAGATTCGCTTTTAAGTAAAATATATTATGACTAAGGATTATTGGCGGGTACGCTAAAGGAAAAGAAGGCACTGGCCTTTCCTTTTTTGGTCATCAATGTGAGGGTAAAATACAAAATAGTGCCGGGAGTCAGATTATTAAAGCCCGGGCCCGAAAGCTTCACTTTATATTGAATATTTCCCTTTGAAGTAGCCACCGCAATATTTTTGTAAAGCTTGGAGGCAGAAGAAGAGTTGTTGGTTGGATCAATGCCGGCGTAACTTCCCCCCGTACAGGTAGAAATATTGCGCATCTCCTGCACTGCCCTTGGATCGGGATTTGTGCTGAGATCGGAGGCCGGTCCCAAGCCAATGGAGTAAATTGGCGTTTCCATATCGTTGGCTACCTGACAGACGCTATCTCGCAGTGCCGTGCTGTTCGGATAACCATCGGAGAGCAGTACCACGCCTCGCTCGTACGAATTGTGCGGACGCTCCTGCTCGGAGTAGTTCAGCACCTCCAGCAATGAAGGATATGTGGGCGTCCCTCCACTGGCAACCACTTGCTCAATTGCATTTTTAAGGGTATCTACATTATTCGTAAACTCGGCTAATAACTGTGAATTTTGCAGAAAAGGACGGTTGGGATAACCGCTGTACGTGAATATGCTGATATCATAATTGCCGGCATTTTGCGAGAACTCATCCACAAAGGCTTGGGCTCCCGTCACCCGGGTCCGGTTAGGATCGTATGAACTCATGCTGCCGCTCCCGTCAATATTGAGGGCAATGGCAAAAGGGTCATTTCCCGGCTTATTAATAGAGTTGGACAGAATGTTGACGGAAATATCCTCTGCGGCTTTATTTTTGCCAAAAATAACGCGACTTCTCATCCGCGCCGCCTTACTGGCCGTTTCTCCGGAGAGCGAATCAATGGTAACCTCAGCATCGACCGTGCCGGAGAGTATGCTTTGTCCCTCTTTATCCAAAGGCGTTCCCAACAGGTCAAATTCACCGGTATCCAGGAAATTACTGGGTACCTGTGTTCCAACCACCAGGGCTTGGTCCACCGGCTTTTCTTCAGGACCTGTTGAGCTGTCAGAGCATCCGATAAATAATCCAGCCATTAATAATATAGCCGAACTGTATAAAATTGCAGAATGTTTAATCATGGGGTTCCCTTTTTTGAATGTATTAAATTTATACTATTAATTTTTATAGCAGGGGTAACTGCCATAATGTTATACGTAACCGCTTTTAAAAACAGGTCATTTTTGTTGTGGGAACTTCAGTTTCAACCATCCTGATGAGTTTTTTGACTATGAGATAAAACCTAAGAGGGGCGGGCTGATAGATTGTATAATTCTATAAGTCTCAAAAAAATAAGACCCGCATTAGTTACGGGCCTTTTTATAGCAACTGAAAAGAATTAGCTGCAGGGGGTATCTTGCCTATTTTCATTCCAGCAGGCTTCCTCTCCCTCATTATAGTTGGGGGCTTTTAAATATCCGGCTCCCGTTTCAGTATCAACCTGCAGATCAGTGGTGCTTGACTCGCTGCTATCGAAATAGGTTATCTGTTTTATCGTTCCATCATAGGAATATTCAATATAATCTCCTCGATAGTCACTATTCTCATCCAAAACCTCCAGTCGGAGTTCTTTATCTTCGTTTAGGTCAGCATCCCATTCTACGGTCGAAAGGGCCGTCTCCGATGAAGCATCGTCAAGGCTGTAGTAGTTCCAGGTGCCCTCGGTTCCATCAACATTGGACTGGCCATTAAAGAAAAGTTGCTGAGATAACCCTAACTGAGAATTGGACACATAGAAGTCCCAGTTAACGCTGCTACTGGAAGTTCGTGAGGCCTTGAGCAATACAGAATAACTTTCACCGCCCGCGGTATGTGAATAACTCCATTCCCAATTTCCGTCGTCCGTAAACTCGGGCTCTATTTCTTCCGCTGCAGCGTAAAGAGCATGAGGAATAGCAAGGTTCAGTTCCACTATGTTATTAAGGGTAACAGCGATACCCACGGCCTTTGCATAATTACTAACGGTCTGCATTTGGGCACCGGCTGCTTTTTGATTGAAATCAAAAGAGGAAAACTCCATTTGCATGGAACTGGAAGGCGGCAGCTGCGGTGGAGTGTCACTAAAGGATGAGGGGTTGTCATTACAGGAAGTTAGCAGCAATAGGCTAAGCAATCCGCCGATAACTGTTACATACGTTCGGTTTAACATAGTTGTGAATAATTTTAGGATTGTAATTGATTACACCCCTTTAACTATGCTGATCCAAAATTGTTCTATTTTATTTCATCCCTTATGGCTGTATTTATTTACCATCGCGTTAATGGTTTGCAGCGTATCATGCAGCAAGTCAGTATCGATAATCAGGGGAGGGGCCAGCCGTACCAGCGTATCGGAGTGGAGCGTCCATCCTAAGATGATCCCTTCTTCAAGACATGACTCTACAATCTGCCGGGTTTCTTCCTTGCTTTGCAGTTCCATGCCCAGCATGGCGCCGCGCCCGCGAATTTCGACAATGCCACCGGCGGTCAGCTGTTGGCGAGTTATTTGTTCAATTTGACGGGCTTTTGCCCCAAAATCATCCTTAAGCAGCTCGGTCAGGGTGGCATGGGCTGCCGCACACGACACCGGATGTCCGCCAAAAGTGGTAACATGATTTAAGGGCGGATTATACTTAAAGGATTCAAAAATATGGGACGAAGATGCAAAAGCGCCCATAGGCATGCCGCCGCCCATCGCTTTAGCCAGGCATAAAATATTGGGAACCACCTCATAATCTTGGAAAGCAAATAACGCGCCGGTCCTAAAAAAGCCGGTCTGGATTTCATCAAAGATGAGCAGTGCCCCCACTTCATCGCACCGAGCCCGCACCGACTGCAGCCATTCTTTATCCGCCGGTATAATGCCGCCTTCGCCCTGGATGGGTTCCATGATGACGGCGGCGGTTTTATCATCAATGAGCGGGAGAACCTCCTTACTGTTAAAGTCGGCGAAGTGCACATCCGGCAGTAACGGCAGATATGGACTGCGATACACATCCCGGCCCGTAACGCTGAGCGAGCCCTGCGTGTCGCCGTGGTACCCGTGACGGAAAGCTACAAATTTATGCCGTCCGGTATGTTTTTTAGCCAGCTTTAGTGCCCCTTCGTTGGCTTCGGTGCCGCTATTTACAAAATAAACGCGATCCAGGCTTTCAGGCAGCTGCTCCGACAGTAACGCCGCATAAGCCGATTGCGGCTCCTGGATGAATTCTCCATAAACCATCACGTGCAGATGACGGTCCACTTGATTCTTTATCGCTTTAGTTACGCTGGGATGCCGGTGTCCCAGGCTGCTGACCGCAATACCGGAAATAAAATCCACATACTGCCCTCCGTCGGTTGTAAATATATAGGGCCCCTCCGCCTTTTCTACTTCCAGGCCCATTGGGGCATCGCTGGTTTGAGCCACATGCCGATAAAAAGATGATTTATTCTGCATAATAATAATGTTTCAAAATTAGATCCCAATGCCTATAATGGAGCTACTCTGTCTTAAACAGGCCGCAGACTTTGCTACAGTTGATGAAGCGGTTAAGGTAAAAATTTTACTGATTATACGATAACAACTATGGAAAATAGTGCACAACCATCTTTTCTTAAAAAAGCTGTTCTTTTTACTATAATCGGATGCCTGGCGGTTACTGCATCCGCATTTTTGTGGACCGGCCAACATGCCGAATCCGACCAACAGTGGATTTCCCTTTTTAATGGCCAAAACCTGGATGGATGGGTTCCAAAGTTTGCCGGCTCTGAGCTGGGCGTTAACTATAAAAATACCTTCCGGGTAGAAGATGGTTTGCTTACGGTCTCTTATGACAACTGGAACTCATTTGACGGCGAGTATGGCCATTTGTTTTATAATAAACGCTCCTTTTCAAACTATAAAATCCGTGCTGAATATCGCTTTGTCGGCGAGCAAGTTGAAGACGGCGCGGGCTGGGCATTTCGAAATAACGGGCTGATGCTGCACTGTCAGTCGCCTGAAAGCATGCCGCTGAATCAGGAATATCCCGTTTCTATAGAAGTCCAGCTTCTGGGCGGCGACGGAGAGAACCCGCGTTCTACGGCCAACCTCTGCACGCCGGGCACCAATGTGGTGATGGACGGCGAGCTCATTACCCGTCACTGCACCAATTCTGAATCAGAAACCTATCACGGTGATCAATGGGTGAGTGTCGAGGTGGAAGTCCGTGGCGACAGCCTTGTCAGTCATTCCGTCAATGGAAATCCCGTACTCCATTACAGCGATCCACAATACGATGAGCGCGACAGCACCGCCCAGCGGCTGATTCCCGACAGCGGTGAGCTACTCATTGATAATGGCTATATCTCCATTCAGGCCGAGAGCCATCCGACGCAATTCCGAAAAATCGAAGTTTTACCGCTGGATTAACCTTCAGTAGCCCATCCGGTAGGGGAAGCCCCTAAGAACTTCTCTTCCGCCTGAGCGGCTACTTCTTACTCCATTCGGCTATAAGCTTTACGAAATCGGATTGGAGCGTTTGCGTTTTATCTTTAGCATACCATTTGTGCAGTCTCTGGCCCCACTCTTCCTGGCTGAGATCAGGATCATCCATCCAGGCTATCACCTGCTGTTGAAAGTTACCGGGCCGCGGTCCCCAGCTTCCCAGCTCATCCAGCGTTTCGGCATCAAGGCAAACCAGCTTGGGAATTGAACGCCCGCCATTGGTCAAATACTGATCCATAATGTCAATGTGTTCATCACGCAGGATCAGTCGGAGCGTAAGTCGGTCGCTCTCCCGGGCCATCTTTGCTATGACCGGAATATTTTGTGCTGCATCTCCACACCATGCTTCGGTAAGTCCGAGCCAGATCAGCTCTCTATCATTTTCTTGCAGAGCGTTAGTTAATTCATCGGTCAGTTCCACCTGTTTATCCAGACGCTTCATCCGCTGGACATTCATCCGGCTATATCCAATCATCTCATCAGCATGATTATCGCCGGTCGTTTTACCCTCGGCAAGAAGGTCATCAATCATCTCCCGATAGGCTTCATAGCCCATAGCGTTTTCTATAATATCGGGGCTAATAAGCTGTTCTTTGGTATAACTCATAATGGCAATAAATTATCATTTGTTTTGGATTATTGATGAACCTAACATCTTTAACTGAATAACCATTCAGCATATTTCTTGAAAAGAGGGAGTTCCCCATATTTTAAAATTAGTGAAGCTAAGAGAAAGCATACAAAAGCCAAAGAAGTACCGTATTTGATGCTCATTACCTGCCTGTAACTGCCCTCTTCGGCTGAGAAAAGTTCTGCTATTTTATGGTTGATTACTAAAGCAATCAGAACGCCCCCTGCACCGAATAGAATACCCAATCTTAGAAAGTTAAAGCTTAAAGCAGCAGCCGTCAGTATTAATCCCAAACTAAAAGCCGTTTTGAAAAATATTAATACTCCTTTTTTACCGTATGCCAGTGCAAAAGTGCGATCGCCGCGTCGGCTGTCTTCTTCCATCTGATAGACTTGGGAGATAGGATACAAACTTAGCAGGATTAACATAACGCCGAGCGCTATTATCCAAACGGATAAACGGTCTAAGCTACCGCCGGAGGCAATCACGCCCATCATAACGGGATTGAAGCCCGTGCTGATTCCTATAGCAGCAAAACTTTTGTGGGGATGCGACTTCCACCGAGTTAAAGGTGAGGAATAAAGCCAAAAGAGCAGCAGGCTGATTGTATAAAAACCGGTAAAGATCAGCCCTGCCAGCCAGGCAACTACAAATCCTGCTGCTTGTATTCCCAACGAAACAGACCACATCCAGCCTGCCATTTCGGGAGGATTTGACAACCCTCCAATGGGTCCTTCATCCTTATCCCAAAATGAATTATAGGCGGTAGCACCCCCAAAGAGCAGCACATGCACATTCAGAAATTGAATGAGGAAGTCCTTAAAATAGAAACCTTCGCTCACCAAGCTGCCCATCAAATAAGCTCCCGACAGAATAAGAAACTGATAATGCAGCCGAAGATGTAAAATAAAATGCCAGATTTGCCCTAAAAAGACGGAGCCGGATTGATTCATATGATATCCGTCGGCTTGACGATTGACGGTCGATTTATAGCTTAGTGATTTTGCCTTTCCCCATCCAATATAATCTTAATGGAATATAGAATTTAATTTATTCTTGGCTTTCCCAATCCACCGAAAGATTGGTATTTTAAGTTGTTATGCATATGACAAACACAAAACAGTTCCCATTATATTTAAGGACACTGCTACAACCCGGTGAGTGGCAACAGCAAAAAGCAGATCACGAGCGTGCTATCGATGAGCAGATAGCCCCCTATTTGGAGGCCCGCAGCAGGCAGCAAAAAGATCCGGTGATGGACTTTCTGTTCGAATATTATGCCTTCCGTCCCTCGCATCTAAAAAGCTGGACACCCGGCCTGGGCACGCGGTTAATTAATGGAGCTAAATATGACTGGCGATTCGGAGAAATGGAAAGCCTGCATCAAGATGCGTATTTGGCCATTCGCCACTTTGATCAGGACCGGATATCAGCCGTGCGGTGGATTCTGGACATGCTAAAGCAATCCGCCCAACGAAAGCCCTCCTTCGGCTGTTTTGGCATGCACGAATGGGCCATGGTCTATAAAGCTAAGCATATCAGGCACGGCTATCTTGAGCTGAGAATGGAAATGGATGAGCTGGCTGCCTTTGTTGAATCTCGTCCGCTGGTTTGTACTCATTTCGATGCCTTTCGGTTTTTTACTGGCCCGGCTAAGCCACGAAACAAATATGAGCTTAGCCGGCAAAAATTCTCACAGATGGAACAGCCCGGATGTCTGCATACCAATATGGACCTGTACAAATGGACCTTTAAGATGTATCCGTGGATTTCAAGTGAAACGATTCGTAAAGCATTTGAGCTGGCCGTTGAAACGCGGATGATGGATATGAAAGCCAGCCCTTATGACTTGCGGGAACGCGGACTGGAACCAATCAAGATTGAAACAAAGGAAGGCCGGTTGGAATATGTGGAAACGCAACAAGCAATTTTTGAAAAATCACAACCCATTCGACGGCAACTAATCAGGGAGTATCAACAGATGCTCAGTCTTTTGGAAGAGGCTTCCAAGGATTAGCATTTCTTATCAGCAAGTAAAAGAAATCTTCCCGAAATTTATTTTCTCCTCCTGTTTTTCATCCATATAGAAACCGTCGCCCGCCAGCATCTCGTT
>DATGUX010000109.1:0-3731 GCA_035300985.1 Fodinibius sp. | reverse complement strand
GAAACCTGCTGGAAATTCCGGGAACGGCTGAGCACGATATTTTCTCGACCGGGCAGTGGTTTTTCATTTAATTCTTCGAAAACAACCCGTCCCATAACGATCGGATGTCCCATCGTTATACGCTTAAAATATTTTAAGTCATCCGAATAATGCCATGGCATATCTCCTTTTAGACCAATAACTAAATTTGGATCATGTGCTACGATTGCAGCGAGCGTCATACGGCCACCTCAAATTTAATACCCGAATGGGGATGGTAATCTTCCAACTTGAAATCGTCAAAAACCAAATCATCCACCGGTTTGTTGGCAATCTTCAGCTTCGGCAATTCACGAGGCTCGCGTTCCAGCTGCTCCTTTAATCCATCAACATGATTTACATAGATATGGGCATCTACGATGGTGTGCGCAAAGGTGCCGTATTCCAGCCCCACCTCGTTGGCAACAGCTATGGTTAAAGCCGAATAGCAGGCCAGGTTAAAAGGTACTCCCAGTGCAATATCACCGGATCGCTGCGTAAGATGACAATTCAGCTTGCCATCGGAAACATTAAAAATGTACATAAGATGGCAAGGCGGAAGAGCCATCTTTTCCAGCAAGCCCGGGTGCCACGCACTGACTACAATACGGCGGCTGTTCGGATTCTCTTTAAGCATGCGAATGGCCCGCTGTACCTGGTCAAACTCCTTTTTGATCCACACCGTTTTACTGATGTGGGAAGCATCCCCCTCATAATGAATCTCCTCTTCATCATAATAAGGAAAGCGTCGCCACAGCACCGGGTAAATCGGTCCAACATACCCGTCTTCATCGGCCCAGGCGTCCCAAATATGGCAATCCTTTTCGTCACGCAACCAGCGGATATGGTCTTCTCCCCGGAGATACCAAAGGAGTTCCAGGATGACCGACCGAAAGTACATTTTCTTGGTTGTCAGCAGCGGAAATCCCTGCCCTAAATCCACCTTATAAAATTCTGAAAAGTTGGAGATGGTGTCCGTTCCCGTCCGGTTTGACTTCCGGACGCCATTGTTCAGCACGCTATTTACTAAATCCAGATACTGTTTCATAATTTACCCGTATATCTCTGCTTTGCAGTTTATAATACAACACCTTCGAGTAAGGCAATTGCAATTGAAAAATAAATAATAATTCCGGTCACATCACTTAATGTGGATACAAAAGGGGCTGAGGTCACAGCGGGATCCAAGCCCATCTTGGAGAGCGCAAAAGGGAGCATTGAGCCGCTCATATTTCCCCAGATGACAACGCCTATAAGACTCAGGCTAACAACGACGGCACTTAAAACAAGTTCCTGTCCCAGGCTACCGCTCATAACATAACCCCATCCGATAATAACAAAAAATCCGATCACCGCCATAATGCAACCCAGCATAAGCCCTGACAGCAGTTCACGGACAAGCACCTTCATCCATTGGCTTAAATCAATATCGTCAGTAGAAAGAGCCCGGATAATCAACGTAGCCGCCTGTGTGCCCGAGTTACCGCCGCTGGATATAATCATCGGGATGAAGAGCGACAAAAATACCGCATTGGCAATAACCTGTTCATAAGCGCCCATTGCTGTTGTCGTAAATAACTGCCCCACAAACAAAAAGGCCAGCCATCCAATACGTTTTTTAACCATCTCAAAAACGGATGTTTGTGAATAATAATCATCCAGCACATCCATACCGGCCATCAGCTGCATATCTTCGGTGGTCTCTTCTTCCGCCACATCAATCACATCATCCACCGTAACAATACCCACCAGGATGCCATCGGAGTCCACGACCGGCATGGCTACCCGATCATACTTACTGAGCATTTTTACCGCGTCTTCCTGATCATCGAAGGCGCTCAGCGCTTCAAAACTTTCATCCATCAACGTAGATATAGGTGCCTCGGGATCGGCCAGGATTAACTGATTGAGTCGCAAATCATCAATCAGATGCTCTTGGTTATCCACTACGTAGATCACATTTACCGTTTCGACGCTCTGACCAAACCGGCGGATCTGATTCATCGCTTTTCGAATGCTCCAGTCTTTCCGCACCTTCACATAGCGCGGGGTCATCAGCCGGCCCACACTTTCTTCGGGATAGCCCAGCAGTTTCTGCACCAGCTTACGATCCTCCACCTCCATGGAATTCATCAGCCGCTGCGTCAAATGGCCGGGCAGCTCTTCCATCAGGGTTACGCGCTCATCGGGCTCCAGGTTCGACATCACTTCGCTAAGCTGCTGGGCAGTAAACATATGCAGCAGCTCCATGCCCTTGCCGGAGGTGAGGTAGGTGAAGACATCGGCCGCTTTCTGCTTTTTTAACAGCCGGAAAATGACAATAGCGACCTCGGCATCAAGCTCTTCCAGCAGCTCGGCCACATCCACGGCCGGCACGTCGTTTAGCACATCTTTAAGTGCTACCCAATCCTTGGCTTCAATCAGCTCATCGAATTCCGGTTTCAATAGATCGACAATCATGAAATGCAGCTCTCGGTTATTATTTTTCGGTGGATAGCTGTGCGTCTAAGAATCGCAATTATGACCAAAAGAAACAAACATTTATTCTACTTGATACAGCCTGTCAAAAAGGGCACAACTTTTTTGTGACCTGCGCTTCATTCTAATATGTTGCGTTTTTGGTAACACTTTTCGACTTTAAGCCTAACTTAAAACTAAATAGCGGAAATTCCTTTGAAAATCATTATAGTCGGCGCAGGCGAAATTGGCTATGACCTGGCCAGCATATTGTCCCAAGAGAAACACGACGTAATAGTGCTTGATCGGGATAAAAGCGCGCTGGACCGGGTAACGGAAAGCCTGGACGTTCTCTGCATTGAAGGTAATGCTTCTTCAGCTAAAGATCTGGCGGATGCCGGTGTTAAAGATGCGGACATTTTTATTGCAGTAACCAGTATCGACGAGGTAAATATGATTGCCTCGATGATGAGCAAGCGATTGGGCGCCGATATGGTCATTGCGCGGGTGCGCAGTAATGAGCTCTCGCGCCATAATGCGCCGCTTAAGCCTATTGACCTGGGCATTGATGTACTCATCCATCCCGAACAAAGCGCAGCACTTGAAATTGTGCGCCTGATCAAACGCGCCTCGGCCAGTGATCTCATTCATCTGGCGGACGGCCGCATGCAAATGATTGGCCTTCGTATTGACAATGATTCTCCCCTCGTAGGGAAAAGCCTGATTGAGTATGCCGAAGAATTTCCGGATATCACCTTTCGGGTCGTTGCCATCTCTCGCAACGGAATGACCATCATACCAAGTGGTTCGGTGCGTATTCAGGCTTATGATCAGATATTTTTGATCGCCAAAACCGATACTATTCCCAAAGTTATTGAAACCACAGGAAAGCCGGACCGGGAAATCAACCGCATTATGATTGCGGGAGGCTCTCCAATCGGAGCCATAATAGCACGCATCTTAACCAAGGAAGAAAAAAAATGGAATATTAAACTTATTGAGCCCGACAGAGATATCGCTGAAGAGCTGGCCAAAGAACTGGATGAGGTACTGGTGCTCAACGGCAACCCAACGGATCCCGACCTGCTGGCCACCGAGGGCATTACCGAGACCGATGCTTTTATCTCGGTTACAGAAGATGAGGAATCCAATATCATCTCGTGCCTGATGGCTAAGCATTTGGAGGTACGAAAGACCGTCGCCCTTGTTTCAAAATCAGATTATATTCCCCTTAGCAAGACCATTGGCCTTGATGC
>DATGUX010000108.1:0-3011 GCA_035300985.1 Fodinibius sp. | reverse complement strand
GGGAAAGTGCGTTTGAGAATATGGTAGGTCTGCCGGGCCAGATCGGGATCCATAATGGAAGTATAATTTATTTCACTGTAATTACATGTAATATAATAGATTATAGGAAAAAAGACCATATTTTATGGGTAATGTCAGGGGGGTGGGGGGGGATATTGCCCCACATATTACTTGTAATTCATCCAAAAACAAAGAACAACCCCCGCCCGCAAGCCCCCCCAATGCTAAGGGAGAATTCTCAAAGCTAATCTCACAAATTAACATCCGGAATCTTATATCCTGTATCTGGCATCCGGTATCCTGCATTCACTGTACACTGATAAAAACCTTGTTCTCTTCTATCTGGTATCTCGTATTGGTCACTTTGCTGATCACAGTCAGCAGCTCATTAAGCGTATCTCGTTCATAGAATGAGGCCGTAAAGGTGTAGTCGGGTAAGTCTTCTCCTTCAAAAACCACCGCCTTGTCAAAGCGCTTTTCTATGATTCGGGCGGCCCCGGTCAGCGTCACGTTGTCAATGGTGTACTGCGCCGGCTTCCACCCTGTGGCTTTTGCCGCTTCCAGATCCGTTTGTGTGAAATTGCCCGTTGCAATATTGTAGGATATTTGCTGGTTAGCGGTGATGGTACCGAGTTCCCGGTCTTCTTCGGAATTTTCGGAAACCTGTACTTTACCCCGGGTCACTGTTACTTCAATTTCTTGATCATCCGGTTTGGCGTTCACGTTAAAGGCCGTACCCAACACCCGAACGTTTACCTTGCCGCTGTTCACAATAAACGGTTGCGAAGCATTATGCGTAATATCAAAATATCCCTCTCCTTTTAATTCCACTTGTCGGCTGCCTTCATCAAATTGGGATGGATAGGAAAGGGTACTGCGCTCATTGAGCGTGACGATACTGCCGTCGGACAGAAAAATATCTTTGGGTTGACCTTGGTCAGCCACAGCTGTAATGGTCGTATTCCCGGTGATCAAGCCCACAGGATCGTCCGTGATAAAGTAAAAGCTGAGTATGGCGCTAAATACAATAATTGCAGCAACGCGGGCAAAAGTCTTCCATACCGGCTGGCGGCGGGGTGTTTGTTGCAATGCTTTCGAGGTTATCCTGGAGGTTTGTTTGGGGCGGCCGATCTCCTGCATTATGACGGCCAGCATCTGCTGTTTGAGCTGTTCCTTTTGCTGGGCGGTGGCCATTTCCAGAGTGGCTTCCTCCTTTTCGAAATACTCGTAGTAGGCTTCGAGGAATTCTTTCTCTTCTTCGGTGGCCTGCCCCGACAGGTATTTGTCGATCAACGCAAGTAATTTTGCCCGGTTAAATTCGTCTTTCACGGTATGGTCTTTTTGTGGTTTCTACTATTAAGTACCGGTGAAAGCCAAATCTCCCATAAGAAATTTTATATTTTTTTAACGTTGAGATTATAAAACGTTTAAACAGGGCACTGCTTTCACGCGATTCCTCGATAGCGCGGGAATTAATCCACGCGCTATTGATAATCAGACAATCTATTTACCCTTATATTAATTGCACATTTATTTCTGTGCTGTTTTGACCCTCCCTCCGGCGTAAATACTCGCCGCAAGGAGGAGAACTTCTTAAAAGTTATGTTGCGCATTCTACATTTTGGTTTGCCATCTATCGCTGATCAGGCGTTCTCCTTCCTTGTCCCGACAAAGCAAAACTGAGGGCATCGGAGATAAGTACTCCTCTTGGCTTTCAATGAACACCGCCTTTAGCAAGAGAGACTTATTGAGTGCAAGATTCAGAAATAGAATCCCATGTAGTCCGGTTTGCTAATCCGGCTGGACAGGCTTGCAACCCGTCCTACATTGAATATTCGCGGAGGCTGTCACACCTTACAACTGCGAAAGAATAGTGATTAAATAAACAGAGAGGAAATGGGTAAGGCGCATCTTGAAGCTCTTGGAAGCCCGGTAAACCTGATTCTGGACGGTCTTTTGTGTGATGCCAAGCTGCTCGGCTATCTCTTTCGACGAGAGCTCATCTTCGTAATACATCAGGAAAATCTTTCGGCGTCTTTCCGGTAACGTCAGCAACCACTTTTCAAACAATTCCCGAAGCTCCTTCGCCCTAATTGCTCTATCCGTTTGGAACTGCGTGCTGATCATGGATTCAAACAGATCAAAAAAGCTGGAGGCGGGAGCTGTTTTCTTTCGGGAGGCTTTCTTATACACCTGGAAACGTACAGCGGTATGCAGAAAGGCCGATAGATTGTCGATTGCAAGTTCTTCCCGGCGTTTCCAGAGATCGATAAAAATATTCTGCACAACATCCTTACACACCTCTTTATCCTTTAACCTCTTCCAGGCGGCATTATACATCGATGCCCAGTAGCGATCGTAGATCGCCGTAAAAGCATCCGTCTCGCTTTGTTTTACCAAAGCAAGAAGTTGGTCATCTGATAATTCGCTATTTGCCATACCCGGCCCGGGTTTTAGATTTGAACTTGTTAATCCTGTGCTTACCCTTTAATAATTTAGCAAAATCCCGAAAATAACCAAATGATGAAAGGCAACGATTCTTAGCGCCACCTCCACACCTGCTCAAGCACGCTTTTAAAACATTATCGGTTGCTCAATTTTTCCGGTCGTATTACTTGGACACACCAGCCAGATTTAGCTATATCTTGCGCCGGCACCTCCGGTGCGAAGCATTTTAAGCTTCATGTGCCGGTTGTGTTCTTTAACGGATGTGATTCGTACTACTATTTTGTTTGTGGTTCTACAAGTTAAGGAGAGATTTCCATCTCGAACTCACGTTAAGGGGGCTTTGCAGAACCCCTTAATTTAGTGGTTTCAGTGATAATTTGTAGGTTTCGCCGAATATTACATTGTTTTCAACTAAATCCACCCTAATTAGGGCTTCCTTAGGAATATGTTAAACTTATGTAAAACATAAGTTTAGCGGTAGTTTTTGTTGTTTTTAATGCAAGGTTTTTATACATTAAAAGAAATAACCTTGCATATGATACACTACCATTCTCAATATCAGA
>DATGUX010000107.1:0-8183 GCA_035300985.1 Fodinibius sp. | reverse complement strand
GGGAAAGTGCGTTTGAGAATATGGTAGGTCTGCCGGGCCAGATCGGGATCCATAATGGAAGTATAATTTATTTCACTGTAATTACATGTAATATAATAGATTATAGGAAAAAAGACCATATTTTATGGGTAATGTCAGGGGTACGGGGGGGCTTTGATGGGCAGGCCTGGGATTTCAGTCCCGAGTTTTGGGGGCTGACCCATAAGTGGACAGTCGGAGCAGTGGCAGCGGCTGTGGGTTTAGGCATAGGCATTCTGTTAAATAAGTCAAACAACAAGTAACTATTATTAACTGCTATGTAGAGCTTTTTTTAAAATAAGGCCCGTCCGACCGCCGGCTTTGTACTAATTTGACGGAAGAGGGGAAAGGTGGTCCAAAAGCCACTTGCCGAATGGCAGACACCGTCATGCGACAAGTTCTGCTAAGTCGTCTATTTATAATGACAATAGAAAGCCAAAAATTCTGTCAAATATTTTTAGACTGATTCTTATTTAGATTTTCTTTTTGATGATAAAAATAGGGCAACGTACTATGTGATAGATGGGCAATTAGATGATCTGTTATTTAAACTCATATTATCTTTTCTTTTCCGGCTCGGCCACCCCGGGAGCCGATGCATTAGACACACTCTTCATTTACTACCTGATTGCGGCCGTATTTGTTTTTCTCAGCGTGGTTGGTTTTATCACCTATATCCTGTTTAAATACCGGAATCGGAATAAGGAGGGAGAGCCGCCCCAGGTTTACGGCAGTACAAAGGTTGAAGTATCACTCACGCTCTTGGCAACCGCTTTGGTAGGGTTTTTCTTTTATCTGACCCTTATAACCATGTTTAAAACCAATAAACCGGCCGGTGAACATTCTCCCGATTTGGTGATTACCGGCCATCAGTGGTGGTGGGAAGCCCGGTATCCGCAATCGGAGGTAACAACGGCCAACGAGATTCACGTACCGGTGGGTAAAAGGATTCTGCTTCGTTTTAAATCAGCTGATGTGATTCACAGTTGGTGGGTGCCCGATTTTGGACAGAAAATGGACGTCATTCCCGGAAAGACCAACCATTTGTGGCTGCAGGTTGAAAAACCGGGCCTCTATTTGGGGGCCTGCAGCGAATTTTGCGGGGCTCAACACGCCTGGATGCGTATCCGGGTTATCGCTCAGCCACCGGAGGAATTCCGTCGGTGGAATCGGCAGCAAGCAAAACCGGCGGTATCTATTGCACTTGGAAACAGCCTGGCCGCACTCGGGAAAAGACTTTTCAGCCAGAAGACCTGCGGCAACTGCCATGCCATAAAAGGGACAAAAAATTCAGGTTCTGTAGGTCCTGACCTGACGCATCTGGCCAGCCGGCAAACGCTGCTTACGGGTAAGATGGCCAATACACCCGAGAATCTGAATCGATGGATCAATGATCCTCAAAAAGTTAAGGCAGGAGCACACATGCCCCGTTTTATATTTGATCAAAAACAGGTTAACGCCCTGGTAAGCTATTTGGAGACCCTAAAATGAACCGGCAAACCACCATCATCCCCGAGTCTGAAAGCTCGTTGCCATCGCTTAAAACAGTAGATGGGGCACTGCAGTGGCTGGGTTCGGTAGACCACAAGCAAATCGGCATCATGTATCTTGTGCTGGCGCTGTTCTTTTTTCTGATAGGCGGCATAGAAGCCCTCCTTATGCGCACCCAGCTGGCGCAGTCCGGTCTGAATATTTTGAGTCCCGAAACCTATAACCAGTTTTTTACCATGCACGGCACGACCATGGTTTTTTTGGTGTTGATGCCGGGAATTATTGGACTGGGTACCTATTTTCTGCCGATGATGATCGGGGCCAATGAAATGGCCTTTCCCCGGCTTAACGCCCTCAGCTTTTGGGTTACTTTTTTCGGCGGATTCCTCCTTTATTTTAGTTTTGCGGCGGGGGGTGCTCCTGCTATGGGGTGGTTTAGCTACGCTCCGCTCAGCGAGGCCAATTACTCAAGCACGCCGGGCGCCAGCTACTATGCGCTGGCTCTGCTTTTGACCGGCATAGGAAGTGTGGGCGCGGCTCTTAACTTTGTCGTTACCACCCTGAGGTACCGCGCCCCCGGCATGGGCATGCGTGATCTGCCGCTCTTTGTATGGATGGTCTTCGTGAACGCCTTTATTATTCTTGGGGCGCTGCCCCCGCTCAACGCGGCATTATCCATGCTGCTGATCGACCGACTGATGGATGCCCACTTTTTCATGCCTGCTTCGGGCGGATCAGCGATGCTTTGGCAGCATGTATTCTGGACCTTTGGTCATCCTGAAGTCTATATTACCATACTGCCCGCTTTTGGCATCATGTCGGAAGTAATACCCGTTTTTTCACGCAAGCCCATTTTTGGTTATGCTTTTGTAGCAGCTTCCACCGTAGCTATTGCACTGCTTTCGTTCGGGGTGTGGGCCCATCATATGTTTGCCACCGGCATGGGCAATACGGTTAACAGCTTCTTCGGGGCAGCCAGTATGCTTATTGGCATCCCCACCGGGATTAAAGTGATCAACTGGGTGGGGACTATGTGGGGCGGCTCCATCCGGCTGACAACCGCCATGCTTTTCTGTATCGCCTTTCTGGTTGATTTTACCATTGGCGGGCTTACTGGTATTGCCTTTGCCATTGTGCCCATCGACTGGATGGTGACTGACAGCTACTTTGTGGTGGCTCATATTCATTATGTTTTCTTGGGTGGTTCTATTTTTGGAGTTTTTGCGGGGATCTACTACTGGTTTCCCAAAATGAGCGGACGGTTGCTTTCCGAAAAATGGGGAAAGCTTATGTTTTGGCTTTTTGTAATCGGCTTCAACCTCACGTTTTTTGTACAGCACTTTTTAGGACTGATGGGCATGCCGCGCCGGGTGTTTACCTACCCCGATTTGCCCGGCTTCGGGACCCTAAACTTAATTTCCACTGCCGGGGCTTTTATGATGGCCATAGCCGTGCTCGTTTTTCTGTGGAACCTATGGATCACTCTGAAGAAGCAGCCCGATGCCGGTGAAGATCCGTGGGATGCCTGGACGCTGGAATGGGCAACATCTTCGCCGCCAAAGCCTAAAAGCTTTACCAGAATACCACCCGTGCGCAGCCGCCGCCCGCTGTGGGATCTGAAACATCCTGAAAATCCTGATTATAAAGACTCGCAACAGCCTGAGGAATCATCATGAAAACCAAACTGCTAATTCAGGCCTTTATCATTTCAGAGTCGTTATTTTTTATAACGCTTATCCTGGCCTACGTATACTATGGTATTTACGAGACCACCGGCCCTGCTTCTGTGCAAAGCCTGGAACCCGAAACAACCGGCTTCTTTTCGCTTTTTCTCCTGGCCAGCAGCATCACCATGATGATGGGGCGCCGCGGTTTTGTCAACAATAGGTACACGGCTTTAAAAGCATGGCTGGGCGGAACTATTGTGCTGGGTGGTATCTTTCTGTACGGGCAGGCCAGTGAATATGTCAAGTTGTACGGCGAAGAGGTAACCATTAGCCGTAACATTTTTGGCTCTAATTTTTTTATCCTTACCGGATTCCACGGGCTTCATGTCATCCTCGGACTGATTGTACTCTGCATTATACTGAGTCTCGTTTCATTTGGCGACACCAGAAAAATAAGTGTTACCGCTATTGAAAGCGCCGAGATCTATTGGCATTTCGTGGATGCAGTATGGATTGTCGTCTTCACCGTGGTGTACCTAATTCCGTTGCTAATCTAAATAAAGAAATTATGGAACTTTTCGAATATGCTGCATGGTACGAGGCGCCGGCTTTTTGGCTGATAGGTTTATTGTTGATGGGCCTGCACTGGCGTTTGACACACTATCGTATCGGGGCGAAAACAATGCTGTTTGCTATGGGCATCATCCTTACTGGAATAGCACTGGCGCTTCCCGTAGGACCCGCACAGGGACAGTCACTGTTCAGCATGCATATGATCCGGCACATTCTCTTATTAATGCTGGCTCCGCCTTTTCTTGTTAGTGGCTTGCCCAAAAAGCCGATTCAAAAACTGTTTTCGAAGCAGGGAACCCATAGCATCAGCCATATCTTACTGTATCCGCTTGTTACCTGGAGCTTGGGCATAGGTCTCATGTGGTTTTGGCATGCTCCTTTCATATTCAATAAGATGGCGGGTTATTCAGGTTCAGTCTCGATTTCTATTTTTCTTCATACGGTGGAAATTGGCTCACTCTTGGCGGTGGGAATACTTTTTTGCTCACCCATTGTCTTTCCACTGGATAAATACCGACTTCCACCGCTCAGAGGTATTGTTTATTTGTTTACGGCCTGCTGGGGCTGCTCTATTCTGGGTATTCTTATCACCTTTGCTCCGGCAGGTCTATATCACACAGCCTTTAGCACCGGGTCGGTTACAATATGGGGTTTGACCCAAGAAGGGGATCAGCAATTGGGTGGTTTGTTGATGTGGGTGCCCGGATGCATAATCTATGTGTCAGGGGCTATGGTGTTGCTGGCTCGTTGGTATTCTCAATCCAAGCCGGCTTCGCAATCAACTCATCATAAAACCTCGGACCTTCAATCTCCGACTTCTAACCTTTAACCTCAAATATCATGTTTCAACCCGAAGAAGATTGGAACGATGCCACTCCGCAGAATATCCCTGCGGCCACCTACTGGCCGGTGGTACTGGCCATGGGACTGACATTCATTTTTTGGGGCTTTGTAACCATTTTCATCATCTCGGTTGTAGGGGGCATACTCTTCAGCATTGCGTTGGCGGGCTGGATAAAGGAGCTGCGCGAATACGTTATCACTAATTCTAAAAAATCATCTCATGGATCGTAAAACGTTTTTATCACGGCTAAGTCTGGGGTTGAGCGGCCTCATTGCAACACTGATAGCTATTCCCGTCATCGGAACGCTGATTGCACCGCTGGTGATGAATGAACCGCGTAAATGGCGGGATGTGGGATCAGTGGATAAGTTTGAACAAGGTTCTATTGGATTGGTGGAGTTCAAGGGGGCAGGGTATAAACCATGGTCCGGAAAAGCCGCCAAGCAAGCGGCGTGGGTGAAAAGGGAATCAGCATCTAAGTTTATTGCCTTTTCCGTTAACTGTACGCACCTGGGGTGCCCTGTGCGCTGGCAAAAGGATGCGGAAATGTTTTTTTGTCCCTGCCATGGAGGCGTCTTTTACGATGACGGTACCGTAGCCGGCGGGCCGCCTCCGCGGGAGCTGCAGCGTTATCCTATACGTGTGAAAAACGGACGGGTGCAGGTTCTTACCTCTCCGGTTCCCATCACGAATATAACGGCATGAGTGATCAACCGCCTGAATGGTGAGCTATGGAAAAAATTCTTAAGAAAATATGGATTTGGTTTGACGATCGCTCCGGGCTTAGTGAAGTAGTTTCATCGCTGGCAAAACATAAAGTGCCTCCTAATGTAAACTGGTCCTACGTATTCGGCAGCGCCACGCTATTTTGCCTGATCCTGCAAATAGTCACGGGAATATCACTTTCGCTATTATATCAGCCAGCCTCCGATACGGCCTATCAGTCATTGCAATATATATCTAATGTTGTACCGTTGGGGAGTGTGCTGCGCGGGCTGCATTATTTTGGTGCTTCTGGTATGATTTTGCTGATGGGTATCCATATGATTCGTGTATTTGTGACGGCATCCTATAAATATCCCCGTGAATTAAGCTGGATTTCCGGTGTGTTTCTATTTGCTTTAACAGTGTTCATGGGATTTACGGGACAGTTACTGCGCTGGGACGACGCAGCAATCTGGACGACCTCATTAGCGGCGGAGCAGGTGGGCAGGGTGCCGTTAATAGGGGATACGCTTGCCCACTTTTTAATGGCGGGAAAGACCATAGGCGGCGAAACGCTAACGCGTTTTTTTTCATTTCATGTGTTTTTTATACCGGCTATTTTATTTGGATTTTTGGGATTTCACCTTTATCTGGTCATTCGCAACGGTATCTCGGAGCCTCCGAAAATCAACCGCCCTGTAGATCCCACGACATACCGCTCGTGGTATGAAAAGATGCTGGAAAAAAGGGGGGTTCCTTTCTGGCCGGATGCTGCGTGGAAAGATGTGGTATTCAGCGTCTTAGCGCTTGCTTTGATCATCTTTTTGGCCATATACGTAGGCCCAAAGCAACTGGGAGGCCCTCCGGATCCTGCTTCGGTGGAGGTAACGCCAAAGCCGGACTGGTACCTGTTATGGATTTTTGCCATGTTTGCGTTAATGCCCCCCGAAATTGAATCCTACGTTATATTTATAGGACCTCTTTTGGTTGGCATCGTGTTGTTTTTAATTCCTCTTATCGCAAATGCGGGTGAGCGTAGCCCGTTTAAACGCCCTTGGTCGATGGCTGCAGTGATTGCGATTATAACCTTCGTCATCTCTTTTTGGCGGATGGGAGTTATCTCACCCTGGGTCCCGGCATTTAAAACCGAACCGCTGCCGGCCTCTGTTGTACCAGCTATTAATCCCGCCGCTGCCCGGGGTGCCGATCTATTTTATACCAAAAGGTGCCAGTACTGTCATAAAATTGGGAAATATGGTGGATTGAAAGGACCAGATTTAAGTACTGTCGCCAACCGGCTCACGCCCGACCAAATCACCATTCGTATTGTTAACGGCAGTAAAGAGATGCCGGCTTACGGCGGCTTTTTAACGGATAAAGAGCTTGACGACCTGGTTGCTTTTTTAAAAACACGGACAGTTAGGAATAAGGCAAGTAAAAATAAATAACATTAATCAGAAAAATCTCCGAGGCTCAGCGAAGCACAACGAAGAAGATTCCGGAAGCTGTCATACTTGACCGGAATCAGGTACAAACACTCACTGCATATAATGTCAAAATAATTATATGGCAGAAAGATTTCGCTCGTAGTTTATATCTCTTATATAATAATGGGTTCGCGCATTAAGTTTTGCTGAGCATATTACGGATTTTATCTCCGGACGTACCCAGCCGACGGGCAATACGCTGGTACAGTTCCTCTTCTCTGCCGGCTATATAGCCCAGGTCATCCTCGGTTAGTTGGTGATATTTATCTTTTAACCATTGTCGTTTGGCCGGCCAGTTTGTAATATAAGTATCATTTATCATTGGATTCTACCCTTCTATACTCTAACATCGGTTCAAAGTCATATAGCATAGTGGGTATAATATAACAGCAGACGTAGATAAATGGACTTTGTGGGTCACCGCTATCCTGCAGCTGTCTTTTATTAAGCCCCACCGGTGGAGCTTGCTTGTTGAGCCCGGAAGAAAAAGCCTTTGTGGATCAGGAGTATTGTATGATTTTGGCTGCAATTGCTTTAGGTACTTCCAAGCGTCGTTGAATGCGCCCCACAAGTGCTTCTTCTTTCCCCTTGGTATATTGCAGGTCTTCTTCAGTTAGCTGAGCAAAGTTTTGTTGAAGTTTCACTTTCTTTGACTGCCAGTTACCGTTAATATCTAATTTATCCATATATATTGTACAGCTAATGTTAAATGATTAATTGGTTTTTTGAGACCAAAAGCCACTGTTTCGGGCTTTCTTTTCCTGAATATGCTGAATCTTTTGACGAATATTTTCGACTATTTCTTCTATGCTCATCTCTTCGGTTCCATTTACGGTATAAGGTGAAGGTTTTTCACGACCGGGTACTTTACCCTCTAAATTGATTTTAGTCATACTATTTAATCAACGATGGTTTTATAACAATGGTTAGCTTTTAGTTGCTCTGTTATCATATTGATAGATTTCATGAATGGGAGGGTCAAAGGCTATGTTAGCACGAGGGCACTGACTGGCCTGTATTCGTTTGGCTAAGCTCAGATCCCGTTTTTCTGCATTTAACACAATGGCTCCTTTTTCAGTAATCGTTACCAGCGTAGAGAAAGCAGGAATCGCAAAAAAGCGGTCAGCGTCGCCTTCCAACAAGCTGCTTCTAAGAATAATATATTCAGGTTGTCCATCCCTATCGTCATAGAAAATATCTACAATATCACCCAGAACTTCCCCGCAAGCGCTTGTAACAGAGCTCCCTATTGATTGTCGTAATATGTTGGCCGGTAATAACTTATTCATTGGTTAATTCACGGGGATTTAGGGATTGACTATTTTCTTTGGCAATCGTAGTTAAGCAATAGTTCAATGTTTTCCGCATGGGTGAACAGGCTATCATCCTAAACGTTAA
>DATGUX010000106.1:0-10495 GCA_035300985.1 Fodinibius sp. | reverse complement strand
TTGGCAAGGGACACGTCTTCGGTTTTACCCGTACCGTAAGTGTTGATATGAACGGAAACCGGTTCCGAAATACCAATAGCGTAGGCCAGCTGTACCAAGCATTCGTCCGCAAGGTCCGCTGCTAAAATATTTTTGGCAATATGGCGGGCTGCGTAAGCACCGCTGCGGTCAACTTTGGAAGGATCTTTTCCCGAAAAAGCTCCGCCGCCGTGAGCACCGTAGCCACCGTAGGTATCCACAATAACCTTGCGCCCGGTTAGGCCGGTGTCGCCGTGAGGGCCACCAATCACGAACTTACCGGTGGGATTAACATGAAAGATCGTATCCTCATCAATCAGGCTCTCATCAATTACCTGAGGGATAAGTTCGTTCTTCAGATCCTGTTTGATCTTATCCGGGGAAACGCCCTCATCGTGCTGGGTAGAAATAACAACAGTATCGATGCGGCTGGGCCGGCCTCTGCCGCCATATTCAACGGTCACCTGGCTTTTACTGTCGGGTGCCAGATAGGGCAGGCTGTTTCCCTTTCGCAAATCCGCCAGCTTCTTTAACAGGTCGTGTGAATACTGCAGGGACATGGGCATATAAGTATCGGTTTCCCTGGTAGCATAACCGAACATCATGCCTTGATCGCCGGCTCCCATCTTTTTATCAGTGCCATCGTCTTCATCAACGCCCTGTGCAATGTCGGGACTTTGCTGGTGAATGGTAGTCAGAACTCCGCAGGAATCGGCGTCAAACTGATAGGAATCTTTTGTATAACCGATATCACGGATGACCTCACGGGCAATTTCTTGAACATCGATATAGGCATTGGTATCCACTTCGCCGGAGATGACGGCCAGACCCGTTGTAACCAGTGTCTCTACGGCTACTCTTGATTCAGGATCCTCAGCCAGCATGGCGTCTAAGATTGCATCAGAGATTTGATCAGCCACCTTGTCCGGATGTCCTTCAGAGACTGACTCAGAGGTAAAAAGATTTTTCATCAATACAGAAATTCTTGAAAAGAGGTTGAATATTATAAAGCCTTGAAGCTACAAAAAACTGGTTAATATTGCAGAAGATTGTCCGGATCTATTTTGTACGTCATCGCGGGGGCAGGAGGTGGAATTAGTTCAGAAAAGGTGCTTGCTCCGGATCGGGATCAATACCAAGGTATCGAAAGGCTTTAAGGGTAGCAATGCGCCCCTTTGGAGTGCGCTGCAGAAAGCCTGATTTAATCAAATAAGGCTCATACACCTCTTCTATGGTACCTTTATCTTCGCCTACGGCCACGCTGAGGGTGCCCAGTCCTACCGGTCCGCCGCTGTAATTTTCAATAATAGCGGTTAGAATACGGATATCCATTTCATCAAAACCGTTTTGGTCCACATCAAGCGCATTAAGGGCGGTGTCGGCAATGCCGTCGGTAATGGTATCCATATTTTCTACCTGGGCAAAGTCGCGGGTGCGCCGCAACAGTTTGTTGACAATACGAGGCGTACCCCTGCTGCGCCGGGCAATTTCGTGGGCGCCTTTATCGGTAATGCCCATATCCAGGATGGCTGCGGTACGAAGGGCAATGCGCTGTAACAGTTCTACCTCGTAATAGTTCAGCCGCATGTCGATGCCAAACCGGGCTCGCAGCGGAGCGGTAAGCAGTCCTTTGCGCGTGGTGGCGCCCACCAGCGTAAAGCGGTTGAGCTCAATCTGGATGCTGCGTGCACTGGGACCCGAATCGATGACAATATCCAGCTGATAGTCTTCCATAGCAGAATATAAATATTCTTCCACAACGGGATTCAGCCGATGAATTTCATCAATAAACAGTACGTCGCCCTCCTCAAGGTTGGTAAGCATGCCGGCCAGGTCACCGGGCTTCTCCAGTACGGGGCCGGTGCTGGGCTTGACCTGCACGCCCATTTCATTGGCTATGATATGGGCCAGCGTTGTTTTGCCCAGGCCGGGCGGGCCTGATAGAATGACGTGATCGAGAGCTTCCTGCCGCTTTTGAGCAGCGCGGATAAATACAGAGAGGTTCTTTAAGATTTTCTGCTGGCCGATAAATTCCGTGATGCGCGTAGGACGTATAGTTTGCTCATAGCTTTCGTCATTATCGGTGGCATCTAACAGAGGATTTTGCAAAGCAGTGGAATTAGTTGGTTTGCAATCAATAGCTGCATTAAAAGTAACTCTTTATTTGCAAACATTCGAAATAGAAAAGCACAGGCCTTAGAAAAAGGGGTGCTTTCCTCAATAACGGCTGTTAATTACAATTACTCATATTTTTGGTCAGCTTTTCCAAGCTTTTCATCAA
Organism: Fodinibius sp.; assembly: GCA_035300985.1. Taxonomy (GTDB): domain Bacteria; phylum Bacteroidota; class Rhodothermia; order Balneolales; family Balneolaceae; genus Fodinibius. Next base: position 8,196 of record DATGUX010000106.1, on the reverse strand, counting down.
GCTCCTTAAGCAAATCTATGGCAGTGTCGTGATAAATACCGTTCATCTTGTAGGCTTCGAGAATGGCAGCTCGTGCAGCATCCAGCCGGTTAAGATTAATGTAGGTATTACCGAGAAACCAGTAGCCTTTTTCTTTGGTAAAAGACTCCGGCTTTGCCTTGGATACAACGGCCTGGAAAGAGGTAATAGCTTCCTCAAAAGCTTCCCTGTTAAACTGGATAATTCCCTTATTTAAATAGGCCTGCACTGCTATGGGCTTGTCGGGATACCGGGCAATGATGGCCTCATACAAACGGGTGGCTTCCGCGAGGTTGCCATCGATAGCGGCTTTATATCCAAGATTAAGCAGCGAATCTTCCGGGGCAATCTGCGGCTGACGCTCCGAGCGCAACACCGATGCCGAAATGAGATTCTCAGACAGATTGATATTCTGAACTGTTAGAGATTGCAGTGACGGGGTGCCCGACTCTTGAAAAAAATTGATAGAAAACACCAATATGAGGATAGCCGCTGCCGCTCCAACCCATTTCCATGAGTTCTGCAGGCTGTGGATAAGTGACTCTTGGCTTTTCATCTCCTTTTCAGGGACCTTTTCTTCTTTTTGGTAAAGAATGGATCGCAGGCCAAGCTCAGTATTCAACAGCTCGATATATTCAGGATGTTCAAGCAGCTCTTCCCAGAGCTGCAGGGCCTCATCCTCATTTAAATGCCCTTTGATATAGGCATCAATTTTCTTTTCAAGTGTAATATCTCGCTCCATGATTGACAATTTAAGCTAAAAAGTAAATAGTTTGCAGCTCTTTCTTACAAGGCTTGCTATAGTAAGATCGTTTAGAAGGCGAATCCTTACATTATAATTTACTTTTTTTTTGATAACACTCATTTAGCTTCTTTATCAGCCGATGTTTGCGGGTCCAGGTGTTGCTAATACTGATGTCGAACCGCCTTGCTACTTCCCTGGAATGAGAATCCGGATGATCAAGCCAGTACTGTATGAACTCCCGGAATTCTTTCTTCAGCTGTTGCATACACCAGGCCAATAATCGTTTCTGCTCCTTATCCAGCATAGATTGCAGTTGCCTCGGCTCTTTTGGACTATGAGGCTCGGCAACGACAGAAGTAACTTGCTTTCTTTGCTGCTCCTTCAAATAGCTGTTTTTACAGATAGAAATCAGATACTCAACAACCCGCTTAGGCTCGTTCAGCTGATCCTCCCTGATCACTTGAATAATGGTTACCAGTGCATCCTGTGCAATATCCTGAGCGTCGTTATAGTTAGCATTCATGTGGATGCATAGAAAGCCCTCCAGCCGGGGACGAATGGCCTTGATCAGAGTATTTATGCTTTTGGTATCATTGGTTTTGATAGCTGTCACCAAGTCTGAATAATCCATGAACGGCAAAAGGGGTGCTAAAGATAGAAGATAATCCTGACTATTTAGGAAACAATTAAAACAAGATGTGTGAATTTTAAAAATTTTAAGTGGTAAAAGCGGAAAATATTTCCTTTTTTCACATAGATGAAAAGGAATAAGCACTAATATATCCGTAGTTTTTATCAATGTATCGCGTTCAGCTTAAAAATTTTGAAGGTCCGTTAGACCTGTTGCTCTTCTTTATCAAGAGAGATGAGTTGGATATATACGATATTCCCATCTCTTATATAACGAATCAGTTTCTGGAATATATCAGCCTGATGGAAGAACTGGATTTGGATGTGGCCAGTGAGTTTATTCTAATGGCAAGTATGCTGATGTCGATTAAAGCAAGAATGATGCTTCCCCAGGCAGAAACCGAGGACGGACTTGATGAGCACGATCCGCGTTATGAGTTGGTGCAGCGGCTGCTGGAATACAAGCGCTATAAAGAGATGGCCGGCAAGATGGACACGATAGCTGAGGAGGCCCAGAAAAAGCACTTCCGGGGAAATCTGGAAGCCGATCAGGTCGAAAAGAAGGCCAGCGGAGAGGCATTGAAGGATGTTACCATGTTTGACCTTATGTCTGCCTTCAAGAAGGTGCTGACCGATATTAAGAAACAGGAGGCCATCCACACGGTTGAAAAGGTGGAGTACACCGTCGAAGAGCAGACGAGGTATGTGCTCCAGCTGCTGCAAACAAAGGGCCGCACCGGATTCCGGGCACTGTGCCGGAAGCTGAAAAATCGCATCAAAATAGTGGTTACCTTTCTTGCTATTTTAGAAATGCTGAAAGAGCATCAGATTAATTTGTATATTGAAAACGAGGATCCCACCGATTTCTATCTCGATCTTAAACCGGTTGACGAAATTTTCAGTACAAACTAACAATCATCAAAGTAAAGACAGTCTAAAAAATTTATGACCAGAAATATATTTGTAGGATCACTACTTTTGCTGCTAACCATCGGAGGCTGCAGCGGAACCAAAACCACCACCGAAGCCCCTTCCCAAAAGGTCATTACTGATACCGATGCCCTGTTGGAATATCAGGATGAAATCACCGTAGATTACCTCCGGCAACATCTGACCGTTTTTTCATCTGACTCAATGGAGGGCCGTGCAACAGGCATGAAAGGACAAAAAATTGCGGCTAACTATCTGGTTAATCAATATAAAAATATGGGCTTAAAGGCTGTCGGTGACAATGGCTCTTACCTTCAGAAACTCAAGTTGAAGGCAACGCAGAGCGACAGTATCGTATTTACGACATTTACCCGTGAGGCCGAACAGAAGCAAACGGCCGACCGGTCCGTAATCAGTAAAAACTCTACGGCAGATTTTATTCAGCAATTTAGTCGGGGGGATACGCTGAGCGGAGATATTATATTTGCCGGCTATGGGTTGCAGAACAGCGCTTTGGGTATAGACCAGCTGCAGCAGGCTGACTTTGAGGGCAAATGGGTGATGATTTTTAATGAAGTTCCCCAGGTTGTCAAGGGCGACACTCTGTATAAAAGCAAGCGTAGCTTCTACAGAAAACGAGTTAGCGGTATTATCCAAAAAGGAGCGAAAGGTATTTTGATGATACCGCAGATGTCTGCTCAAGAGTTTAGTAACCGTGCAAAGAAGGAAAATATGGGCTTTGGAAAGCCTTCCGGATTGAAACTGGCTTACCTGGATAAAAATACCGGGTCGCTGCCGAGTTTGGCCCTCATCACCATCGCTCCCCCAAAGGCAGCAGATCTGCTTGGACTGGCAGATACCGGGGCATTAGATGAGAAACGAAGGGAAATCCTCCAAAATATGGACGATTTTCAGGCTCAAAAAACCAAATACGGACTTAGCCAGATTACATATGAGGAGAATATTGAGCTTGGCACAGAAAACGTCTTGGCCTTCCTGGAAGGTGGGGATCCAAAACTGAAAGATGAGGTCGTTATTATGTCTTCTCATTATGATCACCTGGGGATAGGTGCACCCGATTCAACCGGAGATCGCATCTACAACGGCGCCGATGATGACGGCAGCGGTGTAATCGGTACACTAAACACGGCAAAAGCCTTTGTTGAAGCGGCGAAAGAGGGTGTGCGTCCCAAACGGAGTGTTCTCTTTTTAAATGTTACCGGCGAGGAAAAGGGTCTGTTAGGTTCCCGTTACTATTCCGATCATCCGGTCTTCCCTATTGATAAAACGGTAGCTAATCTCAATATCGATATGATTGGCCGTATAGATCCGGAACACGAAAAAAAGGGCGTAGAAGATTACAGCTATATCATTGGAAGTGAGCTCATATCCTCGGGTCTGGATAGCCTTCTAAAAGTAGCGAATAGCCAATCAGGTCAAATAGAGCTTAATAAAAAATATAATGACCTGGAAGATCCCAATCAGTTTTACCGTCGGAGTGACCACTGGAATTTTGGGCGTTTAGGCATCCCGTTTGTTTTCTTTTTTACCGGGGTGCATGAAGACTACCACCGGCCTTCTGATGAAGTAGAGAAAATACGCTTTGAGAAGATGGCAAAGATCGTTCGCACCATGTATGCTACCATTGTAATGGTTGCCAATGCTGATGAAGCCCCAAAGGTTGATAACCAGGCATTTATCGAAATTACGAAAGGGGGCTAAACCCGATTATTCCCAGAGATAATTATTGATCAATAATAAGGGTTAAACTTATTCTGCACGCACGGATGCTTATTGGAAAAGTTATTCCATGAGTTCCGTGCGTGTTTTGTTAGGGAAGGATCCTGCTCATTAGCGGCCAACCACAATAAAAGGCGCCCAGTATACCGGGTGGTTAAATAGCGGATGGCTGATCATCTTCAGTTTGGTTTGGCGCATAGCTATGGCTGTTTTTCCGAATGGAATGGACGAGTCCCATCCCACCCAGCGAAGAGCATAATCTATCCATCCCTCTTCCGGCTTGCCGCTGAGCAGGTTTTTATAAAACTCATTCATAAATGCGGCGGTCGAACGATCGTACACATTCCACAGGCTTACCACAACGGTGGAGGTGCCTGCATAGAAAAGGGATCGCTGCATGCCCAGCATGCCCTCCCCTCCTACAACCTCGCCCAGGCCCGTATTGCAAGCGCTGAGTACTACCATATCCGCCTGAATGTTCATTCCCAATATTTCGGAGCTGCGTAATATACCGTCCTCTTTTGAAGTGGCCGTCAGATTACCGGCCGGGGAAAAGGCCAGGCCGCTTCGAGCAGGCTGATTTTCGTCGATAAGTCCGTGGGTTGCCAAGTGGACATACCGGTATTGATTTTGTTGAATGAGTTGTTTTAAGGCTTCTTCGGAAGCTGCTTCGTTCTTTAGCAAGGAGGCTGATGCAAAGTTGGAGGCAATGGAGTCAACTTCTGCAACGGTAGAGGGAAGGTTGGCCAGGTGGCTGCCACTGAGCGGGCGTTCATCGACAGTTGAAAAGTTTGAGGCTGATACTGCTAAGAGCTCATTTTGTGCTGAAGAGGCGGGGTCTTCCAGCAGTGTGAGGCTGGTCAAGGACGGAATATATTTTATGCGATAATTTTCGATCAAATATTGTTGCTCCCGCCTGAGCGCCTCGAAGGGAAGATAGGCCAGTGCCCCGTCGGGCACAATGATAAGGTTCTGATAGTCAGGAAGCGCTTCCTCAAAGGGAGCAAGCAGCGACTGGTAAAGGACATCTGATTTGCTCTGCAGCTGGTCTCGTGAAGCATTGGAGATGATAGCATCTCGAAAAGCATCAATCTGCGCCGTTAGTTTCTTCTTTATTGACTGGTCATTGTCAGGAGTGAGCGACCGAACCTGAACCGCATCCTTGGTAATGAAAAATAACAGGAGCTTCTCGCCGGCCAGTGCATATTCGATTACGGCCGTCTGCCCGTCCAGGATATTCTGGGCCTGTCTTAGTGAAATAACCGCAGAACTATTCAGTCTGTTTAGCTGTGGAAACTGTTGTGCCAGTTTGTTTTCAAAGGAAGACAAATCAAGTTCGGCCTGTCGAATTTGCTCAGATAGTTGTGGATATTTATTGGTTTTATTGCTCCGTTCTAAAACGGTATAAAGGCTGTCGATACGCTGTTGCTTCAGATGGCGCTCTATGCGTATTTCTTCCGGCAGGCTGCGGTATACTTTTTGGGAAGATTGGGCGAGCTCTTCCGTAAAGGCCCGTGCTTTAGCCTGCTCCACCAGCTGGAAAGCGCGGGGAGTATCCTGATAGTATTCAATAACCCAATCTGCAAGCCGGGTATAAAAGCCAAAGTGTTTTTTGAAATATCCGGACTTAAGCTCAGCGGTAGCGCCGGCTGTAAGACGACTTTTCTCAATCAGGTTGACAGCTAATTGTCCATAAAAAATGGCACTGTCGGAATTTACCCGATGGAACTGTAGGGCCAGCTGTTTAAGCGAGCTAATTTGATTGCCGTGCGGCAGTTGTTGACTGTAGTTGTATGCTTTTTTATAATATTTGAGGGCAGCTTGCTGGTCTCTCTCAGCTTCGCTTATCCTCCCCAGATAATGAAAAGCATCGTTGAGAATATAGCGGTTGCCGGTTGTATCAGCGATGGTTTTAAGTTTACGGGTATAGTTGTGGGCTTCTTCATAATTTTGATGCTGAATAGCCAGTTTGATCATTGAATTGAGCGATAACGCAAGATTTCGAGGATTAGCAAGCTTTTTACGCAGATTGAACGCTTTGGTGAAATAGGTTGAGGCCTCCTCAGTTTTACCCTGCCGCCATAGCAGTTGCCCTAAATTATGGGTAGTAGTGGCCGTAGATCGAGCGGAACTGTTTTCCTTTTTTATATTTAAGCTTAGCCGATAATATTCCTGAGCTTGCTCATAGTTACCTAAGCGCTTATAAAGCAGGCCGATATTATTATATGAGTTAGCAATACGGTTGGGAACTCCCGTTTTTTGTGCATACTCCAGGCTTTTGTGATGGGCAATTAATGCCTGATCGTAGTTGGCGAGGATGAATTGTAAGTTACCCAAACTATTATATATGGAAGACCGAAGAAAGAGATTGCCGTCTTCTTCCAGCATCTCTTTGCTGCTTTTATAATACGATAACGACTGATCGTAAAGGCCAAGTTCTTTGTAAAGGCTTCCGATATTGCCAAGTGCAATGGCCACTCTTTTTTCATTACCCAATCGATTGAAAAAAAGCAGGGCTTGCTGGCTGAATTCTAACGCTTTTTGATAGTTGCCTTTTCGCTTGTAGATACTGCCCATATTGTCGTATACAATTCCAATGAGCACATCATCGCCGGACTTTTTAGCCAGAGGAAGTGCTTTTTGGTAATAGCTTAGCGCCTTATTTAGGTGTCCGGCCCGCCTGGTCGCCCACCCCATGCTGTTATAAAGATCTCCCTGGTTATAAACATCATTAGAAGGGTGATCTACTTGAAGCAGCATCCTGTATAAACGCATGGCCTTTTCATATTTTGACTGATAGACCATGGCGCTGGCGTATTCTTTACCCGTCTTCATCCATAACCGGGTGGAATCGAAGTTACGGAAAATATGGTAGGCCCTTTTGTAGTAGTGCTCGGCTTTTGGGTACCGGCCCAGTTGGTCGTAATGTTTTCCCCTTTGGAGTAGTGAATCTGCTGTTTGAAGATCCTGCCCAAAAACTGTGAGTGGCAGGAAAAAGGTTAAACAAAGAATAAAAGCCCGCCTTTTATCAGTCATCTATTACTGAATCCCTATGCATTATTTTAATTATTCGATTTTAACAGATATGTCAAAAAAAGAAGCAAAAAGCTTTATGATGTCCCCATTTTGAGTTTATAATATAGAAGCATTAGAAGAATTTAAAAATTTTGGGATTTAGACTGAATAATATCATATTATTTTATAATTGAATGATCATATACCAACATTAAAAGAATATAGTGAGGGTTTTGCCATGTTTGACAGCCATTTTACTTTTTTTGCTAATCCTGATCAAGATGTAGATACCGGTGGAAGTGAAAGTGATGATAGTAAGGAAATATCAAATGCCGATCACTGAGCCTGCTGCTTGACGAGAGCGGTATTAGCGAAAGGCCTTTTGCAGCTTTGCACTGCTACCGCTGCGGAGGGCAGAAGTATAAAAATGTGTGGTAGAAGTGCGTCTATTCGCTGAACATAGAGTTGACGAATAGCTCGCGATCGAAGACTTGCAGGTCTTCAATTTGTTCGCCTACGCCGATATATTTGACCGGAACATCCAGCTCGTTAGAAATACCTATCGCAATACCGCCTTTGGCCGTGCCGTCTAATTTGGTGAGTATAAGACCCGTAATATCTACGAATTCGGTAAAGGCTTTAGCCTGCTGCATGGCATTTTGACCCGTAGAGGCATCAAGCACCAGCAACACCTCATGCGGAGCGCCATCTACCACCTTACCCATTACTCGCTTAATCTTAGCCAGCTCATCCATCAGTGACTTTTTATTGTGCAGTCGACCGGCGGTATCCACCAAGGCTACGTCGGTCTGTTTTGCCTGGGCTGATTCTACCGTATCGTAAGCAACGGCGGCGGGATCGGCATTTTGCCCTTGCTGGATGATGGGAACGCCGGCCCGCTCACTCCATATTTTTAGCTGATCGACGGCTGCGGCGCGGAAGGTATCGGCGGCCCCCAGCATCACCTTTTTGCCCGATTTGCGATACAGAAAGGCCAGCTTGCCGATGGAGGTGGTTTTCCCTACCCCATTGACGCCTACCACCATGACAATATGGGGCTTTTGCGGGAAGTCAGCATCGAAGGCTGCCGGCTGTTCGGGGGCATGGTCTTTGAGCAG
>DATGUX010000105.1:0-3119 GCA_035300985.1 Fodinibius sp. | reverse complement strand
TTTCAACCTAAGTAACATTATGGACGAAAAGTTTGACTGTATCATTGTGGGCGCGGGCATTGCGGGCTTGGCCGCCGCAATGATTCTGGCACGCAATAATATGAAATTCCTGCTCATCGAAAAGGGCGAATTTGCCGGATCAAAAAACGTTTCCGGAGGTGTGCTCTGGGGCAGCGATCTGGCCCGGCTCGTGCCCGAATACTGGGAGGAAGAAGACGGCGGCTGGGAGCGCTTTATCAATCACCGGCGGCTAACCTTCATGGACGATCAGTCTACCTTTTCCATCGATTTCAAGTCTGCCCATTTTGACGAAACACCCTACTCCGGCGTGGTGGTGCTGCGTTCGAAATTCGACCGCTGGCTGGCCGCCAAAGTCCAGGAAGAGATCGACAACAGTGACTTTGCCATGGAATCCTTCATTGCTACCAATATCATGGTGGATGAAGTGCTCATGGAGAAGGATAAAGCCGTAGGCATCCGTACCGGCGAGGAGGAATTCCATGCTGACAGCGTCATCCTGGCCGAGGGGGTTAATAACCTGTTGACGCGCCAGGTGGGCCTGCAGGATGATTACGTGCCCGCCGACCACATGCTCACCGGCATCAAAGAGGTCATCCGCTACGATCAGGAAAAGCTGGAAGATCGCTTCCAGCTGAACGGACTGAGCGGCATGTCCAACGAATTTGTGGGTTTTGCAACCGACGGCGTAGAAGGCGGCGGCTTTCTATACACGAACCGGGATACGCTTTCGCTGGGTCTGGTTGCCGGCATCAAGGATATGCGTGAAAAGGAGAAAAGTCCCCATGATCTGCTGAATACTTTTAAAGGGCATCCCGTCATTCAGGATACGATTCGGGGCGGCAAAGTGGTGGAATATTCCGCCCATGTGGTTTCCTCCGGCGATAAACGCGCTATGCCCAAAGAACTTTATAAAGACGGCGTGCTGCTCTGCGGAGAATCCGCCAACCTGCTGATGAACGCCGGGAAGGCCATCCAGGGCATGGATTACGCCATGCGATCCGGTATTTTGGGTGCTGAAACCATCGTCAAGGCTAAAGAACGCGGGGATTTTACATCCAACACGCTCAAAGAATACAAACAGGCGCTGGGCAACAGCTACGTGATGAAAGACATCAACAGCTTCCAGGATGCGGTACACATGCTGCACAACCCGACGATGTATAAAGATGTGCCCAACCTGATCTGTGAGTTTGGCCGTAAATTCTTTACTATTGACAATGAGCCGACGAAAAAATCGCGCGCATTGATGCAGGATTCCATTAAAAAACACTCCTCTTACTGGGAGCTAATGAAAATAGGATTTAAAGGAGCCCGATCATTATGAAACTGCTTGAACTTCCCGAACGCCTGGGGCTGGTCAGCTATCGCAACCAGGCTAAGTCAGAAATCAAACCGCACATTATTGTTGATACGGATATCTGCAACTCCACCTGTCCGCATAAATGTACCACCTATGTGTGTCCCGCTAACTGCTATACGATGGATGAGAAGGGACAGGTGCACTTTCAGGTGGAAGACTGCATTGAATGCGGTACCTGCATGTATGCCTGCGACCAGGGGGCGGTGGACTGGAACTATCCTGATCCCGAAATCGGCCGCGGTATCACCTGGAATTTTGGCTGAAAGCACTCTGAAGAATACCCGAGGTTTCCGGAGCACTAATTTCAAAATTTGATAAAAATTGCTCCTCCTTCCCAAGCCAGCTTTCAATCTGCTCTGCCATTCTGATATTTTTCATCCTACACTTTCTACTCGAAGTCAGGCTCTACTACACTCCATTCTGGTGCCTACCGGTAAAGACTTGATACTTGGCTTTGTTGTTTGGTTAAATATATGAAGGAGAGTAACATACCTTTGAAACGCTGGCTAAATAGCTGGCCACTGTTCTTTGAGATGATGAAATAAACCAATGGGGAATGACACTTCTTTCTTAGGGATAAAAAATTGTCCAATTGTTAAACTATACAAACAACCATAGAGCGTAAAATATTGAACAAAAAAGCTATTAAAGCCATAGCCTGAGAACTTGCCAATTGCGAATCCTAAAAGAAAAATATTAAGGATGTTCAAATATTGAAGCCATTTTGGAGCATTCTTAAAATCATACACTTGAATTTTCATAGGTAATCCCTTTGGATTCTTTAGCAATAGCAAAAAAATTTAGCCACTTAGTTTATTTAATGCAAAAACGCTGCTTATTTAAAACCATTTTACTATCTCGCAAGCCATCTCGAATTTCAGGCCTTCGTATTCAGTCACATCCATTAATACTGCAGCACTTTCCCATGCTGGGTCAAAATGATAGGCCGCTTATCTTTCTTTAAGCGGTTGAAGAAAACAATTGATTTCTTCCGAAAGGCCGAAAGCGGTTCAATATCTTTAGAAATGTAAACATCCATAAATGGTACATTTCAATGTTCGCTACTGTACTTACGGTATAGAAGGATTATTTATTTCCAGGTTAACAAATGAATTCAGGCTTACACTACCTACGAATCGTCAACCCACGAGCTTGATGCAAAGGTTTTATCAAAATTTCAGCACATATTCCTCAATGTGGATAGCCGGAGGACTTATTATTAAGTTTACAATAATGATTTAGGCACATTTTAAGAAATAGGTTGTCTCTTCTTCTCTTGAATCAAAGGTTAACACATTTGTTAAGCCCTGTTTCCGTAAGAAACTGACTACAGCGAAGTCCGCGCCACAAAACATTTGGTGGATAAAAAGAACCGTAAAGATAAACTGAAAATACTGTGGAAAAATAATCAGTGAAAATCCAGCTAAAACAGCTACGCTTACAAATGGAAAAAGAGCAATAAATTTAAATTGTTCTCCAGTAAACCTTTCTTGGTCGGATGCAGCATAGAATAAAAACTTTGACAGCTGTGCTCCAAAATATAGATTATTTGCACCTTTTATTTTATAGGCTACTGCATATAATAATTCGTGCAAAATCAATAGCGTCCTAAACGTTTTCAAATAAAAAAAGAGGGAAAGACTTTTGTGTATCTCAAATGTATATTTGAGTTCCACAACAACAAAAAACCTTCCCCTCCATGGCCAATATAACATTGTTTTCACAAATTATTTCTAAA
>DATGUX010000104.1:0-4966 GCA_035300985.1 Fodinibius sp. | reverse complement strand
CCAGAAACCCTATTACATTATTCCCGGTAATCACGACACCAACTGGTCGGAGAGCGGAACAAACAGCTTCAGGCAGATTTTTGGTCAAGAGAAGTTTGTCTTCGATACGCATGAGATGTTATTTGTAGGTACCGGAAGCGGCCCAAATATGCGAATGGCTCCGGGATTGGTGCCACACGAAGATATTGTCTGGCTGCGAAAAGTGCTATCCAAGGTTAAAGAAGGTAAGCCCGTCATATTTTTCAACCATTATCCCATCGACTCATCACTGGCAAACTGGTATCTGGTTATCGACAAGCTTAAAAAGGTAAATACCCAAGCGATACTGCATGGCCACGGGCACCGCAATAAAGCGGCGAATTATGAAGGCATTCCCGCAACGATGGGGCGCTCTAATTTGCGTGCCGGTGAGGAGGTTGGGGGATATAATATCGTAAAAGTAACTTCGGATAAGATGATATTTTCTGAGCGCAATCCCGGGGTTCGGAGGCAAGAGCCCTGGCGCATTATTTCTCTGGAAGATCACGAATTTGCAACCGATACCACTTCCTATAAACGGCCGTCTTATAAAGTAAACGAAAAGTACTCAGAGGTGTCAATAGTATGGCAGAAGCAAGCGCCCAGTGATATTGGGGCGGGAATAGTGGTGCAAAAAGGGCTGGCCATTTATCCGAATACCGCAGGTTTTATTGTGGCGCGCCATTTGGATGACGGTGAGCTTGCCTGGAAGTTTAAGACCGGTGGCAAAGTCTATTCCACGCCTGCCGCAGAAGACAGCCAAGTAATAGTGGCCTCTACGGATAGCACCATTTATAACCTGAATATTGAGGACGGATCGCTTAATTGGAAATATAAAACGGGCAAATCGATCGTAGCTTCACCGGTAGTAGGCAATCACACCGTTTATATTGGCAGCTCAGAAGGCGTTTTTCGTGCCCTTTCTTTAGCTGATGGCTCCCTAAAATGGAAAAATACGGATATCAAAGGTTTTGTGGTAGCACGTCCACTGCTGGATGATCAAAACGTTTACTTTGGCACATGGGGCAACCGTTTTTATGCGCTCAACAAACAAACTGGAAAAACCGTATGGCAATGGACCTCGGGAAGTACGAACAGGATGTATTCTCCGGCTTCCGTTTATCCCGTTAAGGCTGACGGCAAGATATTTATTACGGCTCCTGACAGATATATAACGGCTCTGGATGCTAAAACAGGGAAAGTTATTTGGCGATCGAATAAGCATAAGGGAAGAGAATCTATTGGTATTTCTGAAGATAAAAAGCTCATCTACACCAAAGCTATGAACGGCTCGCTCTTTGCTTATGATGCTAATGCCAACAAGATGGAACTGGAATGGGCTAAAGATATTGGACTGGGATATGAAATAGGGCCGTCCCCAATAGTAGAAAAAGGCGGAATTATTTATGTACCTGCCGATGACGGACGAATCTTTGCGGTGGCACGAGAGAAACAGCAGCTTTTGTGGATTCATAAAATATCGAATGCATTAGTCAATGCGGTGTATCCACTCGGTAATAATGAGGTCCTTGCCACTACGATGGACGGGAAGGTAGTGCGTCTGAAATTTGATCATTGATTACTGTTATTGCATCGCTTAATTAAGTAATTTAGGCAGGTGTAACCATTTTTCATCTGCAACCGTCCGGGTATTGATAAATTTTGATTCGTATGCCTTCTTTTTCCATCCAACTATGGCTTTTGTTACTGCTGGGCCTCTTATGGGGATGTAGTTCATCCAAAACCATTGTTAAAGAACCCAGCTCACGGCCTGAGCCCACTCCCCAAGAGCCGGTGACAAAACCTGAATATCCTGAACCGAAGCCAGTCGCTCCGGCTTCCGTAGAAAAATTTACCAATGTGCCGGAAGCACCCCGCGAATTTCGGGGCGTTTGGGTGGCTACAGTCGCGAATATTGACTGGCCGTCTAAGCCGGGATTGCCGGAGGCCAAGCAGAAAAAAGAGTTGATTGCCATTATGGATAAGGCCGCATCACTGAACCTTAACGCCATTATACTTCAGGTAAGGCCGGCCGCCGACGCACTGTATCTGTCACCCTATGAGCCCTGGTCGGAATATTTGACGGGGACACAAGGAGAGCCTCCGGAGCCATTCTATGATCCGCTGGCCTTTGCAGTGCAGGCCGCCCACCAGCGTGGGTTACAGCTGCATGCCTGGTTCAACCCTTTTCGCGCCCGGCATCCTTCGGCGGATGGAGCACTGGCACCCGGCCATATCGGGCAGGTTCATCCGGAAATGGTGCTGCGCTACGGAAACTATTTGTGGCTTGATCCGGGACTGGCGGCTGCACGTCGCTATTCTATTGATGTGATTGCCGATGTAGTTCGGCGCTATGATATTGACGGCGTGCACCTCGATGACTATTTCTATCCCTATCCCGTGCGGAACAGTCGCGGCCGGCCCGTCCCTTTTCCGGATACGCTCTCATACGGGCAAGAGATTAAAATGGAGAGTGCACCACCCATTAACGACTGGCGCCGCCAAAATGTGGATACCTTTGTCCAACAATTAAATAAGGAGATAAAGCTGATCGATCCCCATGTGCGGTTTGGTATTTCACCTTTTGGGATATGGAGGCCCGGATATCCCAAGCAAATACGGGGCTTCGACGCCTATAATCGTTTATTTGCTGATGCCCGGAAATGGCTGCGGAAGGGCTGGGTCGACTATCTTGCTCCGCAGCTTTACTGGTCCATTAATAAAGAAGGACAGAGTTTCCCCGTTTTGTTAAAATGGTGGTATGAACAGAATACACATGAACGTCATCTCTGGCCCGGACTTTATACCAGTAAGCTGGGGATGAATAAAGGCGGATGGCCCAAGTATGAGATCGAGCAGCAACAGCAGATAGTCCGTCAACACCCGGGAGTTTCAGGGAGTATCCACTTCAGTATGAAAGCCTTTCTGGCCGATTCTTCTTTACAATTCCCTGATCTATATGCGGAGAAGGCATTGGTACCGGCAACACCATGGTTGGCCAAAAATGACAACCCACCGGCTAAACCAAAGATTAGGTTACAGAAATCAGAAGTAAATACTCGGTTGTGGCTTCCGAAAAGCTCAAACATCCGATGGTGGGTCGTAAAAGCGAAATATGGGGCCCATTGGGAAATCAATATATATCCGGGCTGTAAACAGCAGGTTGCGCTGGCAGACCACCATAATGCCGATGAGCTTATCGGAGTAGTAGTAACGGCCGTTGATGAACTGGGTCGTGAGAGTGCCGGCCGTCAGTTTAGGGTTAAGTAGCGATTTCCGGGGCAGGGCCGCTGATCCGGGCTATTCAAATTCCCGAGGATTGTTTATTAGACCGGTATTGCAATGCCGTGTGGCGAGAGGGCTAAGCACCTGTCAGCTGATTGGCTGAAAAATCAGTGCAACCTGGGCTTAAAACTATTCTTCTTATTGGGCTTTGGGTTGTAAATTAGAATGTCAGATGGTAAGCCTTCTGATAAGCTTTTCGCTCAGTCTCAATAATTATGGAATAAGTTTATTTATCGCTGATTCCTTTATTATGAACTGTTTTTACTTTATGCTGTTAAAGGCCGTTCATTATACGGCATAATTTGTATAACGCTGCCGGCTACTTTTAAGAACAAAAAATTGTGCTATGTCTACTTCCAACTATCTTCTGTATGGCTTAAGCGTTTTGTTTTTAATCAGCATAAGCTTGCCGATGCAGGCGCAAGAACTGTACACCCTTCCGGAAGGAACGGTGACACGGTGGACCAGCTTTGAAAACCCCACCGGCAAAAAAGGAGCCGGCGGTACTGAAAACGAGGGAGCGAAAGGACATGCCTTTGAAAATGTAAAGGCCGGCGAAACGATCACCCTGCTGGATATGGAGGGGGCAGGCATCATCAAGCGCATCTGGCTGACGATCATTGACCGAAGTCCCGAAATGCTGCGCTCTATGCGTATTGATATGTACTGGGACGGAGCCGAAAAACCGGCAGTTTCGGCGCCGCTGGGTGATTTCTTTGGCATTGGGCTGGGACGGCGCGTAGCTTTCGAAAGCGCACTCTTTACTGACCCTGAAGGTAAATCGTTCAACAGTTATGTACCCATGCCGTTCAAAAAAGGCGCCCGCATTACGGTTACCAATGAGTCGGACACCGATTTGCGCATGTTTTTTTATGACATCAACCTGGTAAAGGTTGATCAACACGAAGAGGATATTCTCTACTTTCATGCTTATTGGAGCAGAGATCTTAAAACGGAGCTAAGGAAAGACTTTGAAATCCTGCCTCGCATTGAAGGTTCCGGCCGGTTTTTAGGAACCAATATAGGGGTTTTAACCAATCCTGCATATCGCAACAGTTTGTGGGGAGAAGGGGAGATCAAGATGTACATCAACGATGACGGTAAATATCCCACACTGATCGGTACCGGAACCGAAGATTATATCGGCACCGGCTGGGGACAGGGGACCTTTGACTATGACTACCAGGGCTCGCCGATTGCCAATCCGGAAGAGGGGGCCTTTGCTTTCTACCGCTATCATATTCCCGATCCGGTCTATTTCCGTAATGATATTCGGGTGACACTCCAGCAAATTGGCGGCGCGCCTACCGATACCGTACGGGCTTTTGATAAGGAGGGCGCACCTCTGATACCCATCAGCACCGATAATGATTCGGGTTTTGTAAGGCTGCTGGAAATGTCGCCGGTGCCGAACCTGCACGATCCGGGCTTCCCTATGGGGTGGACCAACTTCTATCGCCGGGATGATGTTTCTTCCACGGCCTACTTCTATCTGAGCAAACCCACGACTAATTTGCCCGCGCTGGCCCCGGTGGAGAAGCGCACGGCAAAGCTCAAGGAAGAGGAAAAATAAAATTGGTGGCGACACCCATTACCGATTATGATTTGTTTATTGCATGAATGGCCTGATTCACCGATTGTTTTAGTATTGTCACTATCGGTT
>DATGUX010000103.1:0-5589 GCA_035300985.1 Fodinibius sp. | reverse complement strand
CCCAGAACCGAATGTCGCAATCCACTCTTTCGGCAAGTCGGTGTGCTCCCAATTCTTCCAGCATATGGTCAAAATCTTTGCCGGCCTGACAAAATTCAGGATAATAGGAATCTCCCAGCGCCAGTACGCTATATGACAAGTGATTTAAGTCGGGCTCAACTTTTTCATTCAAGAATTTATAAAAATCCTCTGCCATCCAGGGAGGAACGCCACCGCTATCCGTGCTGACAACAAATAATAGCGTCTCCATTTGGTACAGCTCTTCGGCGTTGAAATCCTCGGTGCTGGAAAGCTTGATAGTCAGTCCCATATCGGTAAGTTTTTCGGCGGCCTCCTCGGCTAAAATCTCACTATTGCCCGTGACCGTTCCATATAATATCCGAATGGGCGTTGCAGATGCTTCCGGGTTATCCATAATAGTCGCAGCGGTGCATTTTCTTATTAAAGCTGTTAAGTTTTCAATTTCAACTATTGCAAGTATCCGGCTTATGGCAGTTAACTCATCCCGTCACAAGTTTATCCCGGTTATTCCGGGCGGCAGGTTCATAGCCCATATCCGCGCGGACCGAAACATTAGTTAGACTTTATTGGTTAACTTGATATTTCAGTGCCAATATTGGTACCTGCTTTCTTAATCACGCCAATAATTGTTGGCAGCTGCTACCGTTTGATAATGCACGGCAACAACATGTGAAGCGGCAATAAGCGCATCCGGATCTTTGGCATACACATCACGCAGCATGAACAGTACATCTTTATCCGGCTGTGTAGTTGATACCCCTTTTCTGGCCAGTTGAACCGCCACGGCGAATCCCTCTTCAGGCGTATCAGTAATAAGTGACAATTCATCCTGCTTTGGAGTATCAGCTGTTTTGCTATCCTGGGCGAATATAAATGCCGTACCGGCTATAAATAATGTTATTCCCAGTATGATTGCAGATATATATTTCACCATAATTTTACCTTTAATTATTTATTGTTGATTTATGAGAGTCCAAAGTTTGAATATACTTTTTCCATATTCTTTGGCGAATTAGCTTTTTCACCGCAGTGCTTACACCCGGATCGATCGGTAATGAGCCGTACCCCTCGTTTGAAGGTAAAGTAGTACCAGATCCACTCCAGAAACACACGCGTTTTATTATGGAAGCACATGAGCTGAAGTATGTGAACAAAAGACCACATAAACCAGGCAGATACGCCACTAAATTTCAATCCCTTGATATCAGCCACGGCCTTAGCGCGGCCCACGGTAGCCATCGTTCCTTTGTCGATATAACGGAATACAGGTCGCTCATTAGGATGGATCTCACGGGCCATCATCTTACCCAGAAATTCACCCTGCTGCATAGCCACCGGCGCCAGGGCAGGCAGCGGGTTACCCGCTTCATCATGCAAACAAGCGGCATCTCCGATGACAAATATATTGGGATAATCCGGGACACTCAGGTCGTCATTTACCTTCACCCGGCCGGTGCGGTCCTGCTTAACTTCCAGCGCATCAAGCAGCGGAGAGGCTACTACGCCGGCCGCCCAGATAATATTGGGTGTTTGGATAGTTCCTTCTCCAAACTGGACAGCATCTTCTTCGATATTGGTGACCGGCGTATTCAACAGCACGCGCACACCCATATCCTCCAGCATACCGCGCGCCTTTTCAGAAAGCTCATCCGGATAGCCGTTTAAAATCTTTGGGCCAGCTTCCACAAGAAAGATTCGCGTTTCATTCTTGCTTATATTCTTATAATCACGCATCATATTGCGCTTGGCGATTTCAGCTATGGCGCCGGCCATCTCTACGCCGGTAGGCCCGCCGCCAATAATAACATAGGTCAGGTAGGGTTCGCGAAGCTTGGGATCCTCAATCTGCTCGGCCTCTTCAAGGGAAAGCAAAATACGCTCGCGCGTACCTAAAGCATCCGGAATCGATTTTAGCCCCGGGGCATGCTCTTCCCACTCATCATTGCCAAAGTAATTGTACTGGGCCCCCGGTGCCATAACAAGCTGATCGTAATCAATGGTGCGTCCGTCAGCCAGTTCGAGGTACTTTTTTTCTGGATAAATGTCTGTCACCTCACCCAACAATACGCGCATACCCGGTTGCTCTCCAACAATAGCCCGGATTGGGGCTGCAATATCTCCCGGCGAAAGGGCTGCGGTGGCTACCTGATACAGCAACGGCTGGAACAGATGATGGTTTGAGCGATCAATCAAGGTGACATCTACGTCGGCTTTTTTTAGCTGCTTGGCCGTGCTAACGCCTCCAAATCCACCGCCTACAATAACGATATGTTTACGGTTTTTTCTATCCATAACTCACATGCTTAATGTTATCTGATATTATATCCCGCTGATAATCATCGAAGGGACAACGCATATCACACTGTAAAGCTCTATTCTTTTGGCCCCTTTTAGGTTTGTATAAAGATAGAGTAATTTATTAATTAAAGCAATAAAAACGGAAAAAACCGTTTAAATAAATTTCCTTAAATTTAGCCTCTTTAAAGTGTCTCCGGTCGCTTATAAAACAATTCCTGACTGTCTTTAGAGTCCCGCATCGCGGTAATAACAGATGGTAAGGGTGCTGTAAGAACGTTGGGATAATCTATCTCGCCAAGCGATTTGCGAATTGGATAGGCTAACTTTTCTTCATCTATGGAAAATTGCGAATCAATCCCCTCTTTATTGCCTCTCGGGTCAACACGAAACCAACCCGCTTCCTCTAAATAAAGAGCGTTTAATCCGTGCAGCGCATAACCAGATTCAATCGTTTCTTTCCGTAAAACACGCTGGTAGCAAAAACCGGCAGGTATATTCATCCCGCGCAATAACGTGGCCAGCAGATGAGATTTAGCAAAACAAATACCATCCTTTTTCTCAAGCGCCTCTTCTGCGCTAATGGTTACTGCCTTGCACTTCGTATCAAAAGAATGGGTAACTTGGTCCCTCGCCAGCTCAAAAGCACCTTTTGCCCTTTCTTTTAAGGATGAAGCCTGAGACTCAATCGCCTCAATACTTTGCTTAACCAAAGGCGAGTTGAATTGAATGACCGGCGGTATTTCTTTAAGGTAATCCTCCAGTTGAACGGACTCTAATTGCAATTTCATAAGTTTATTGTTTTTAATTCACATTTATATTCATCGGTATCAAATGCAACAGATTGCTGCTCCTTTGGTTCTAATATGTGAAACCATATTCATACCAGTTTTTCAGGCTGCCACAAAGGCCGTGAATGTAATTATTCTTTCGTTGACAACATTCTTTCGCACTCATCTTTTAATACTCCGCCGATGACTACGGGAGCCCCAGCCCATTTGTTAATATCTGAGGCTTTAAGAATGGGATAAGCTGAACTTACACCGCCTGCTCCCATTGTTTTTACTCCATATACAACCCTGCCAACCCTCATTTGCCGGATCAGATAGCTACACATAAAACAGGGTTCTACTGTGGTATACAAACTACAGCCGCTCAAGTCTCTTGAGCCTGTAGCCTCAATTGCAGCCAAAACCGCCAGCGCCTCCGAATGGCTTAACACATCGGGAAGCTTGGAATCTCCTTCAATGCCTTCGGCAATAATCTCCCCGCTTCTGACGATTAGAGACCCAACGGCTGTTTTACCTCTATATTTGGCAGTAGCCGCCAACTCCAGGCAGCGTTCCATATATTTTTCATGATCTTGTGACATTGTTTATATGCCTATATGCACGAATGTTGAACAAGCTTAAGTATATCGGACGCAAGTTATTATTTCTGCCTATGGCTTGCTTATATAACCTAATTCCAAATTTAAGGTACTATGACCGTTCGGATACCGTCACCGAACTCTTCAAGGTTATCCAGGGCGGTATTGATGGCATCAGCTTCTAATGGGATGGTTTTTGTTACTGCTTTTGAGGTGTCAAGCTTCCCATTTTTAACAAAATCAACAAGTGTAGTCAATTCGTGCAAGCGATGATCATTTGATCCAATCAGCTCGACTTCATTAGCAAGCAAATCTTTGTAAGTAATTAATTCTACCGGTTTATCAAAGAGCCCCACCAGCACTACACGCCCCAGCGGACCCACACATTCTATGGCTTGCCTGGTGGTCTGCAGCAACCCGATCATTTCAACGGCTACATCTACTCCCTTTCCTCCGGTTTGTCTCTTTATTTCTTCTACAGGATCCACCTCATTCGCATTGATTGAAACCGCACCATGTGAGGCAGCGATTTCCAATTTATCTTCGTTCAGATCAACGGCAAATACCTGCAGCGCTCCAAAGGTACGGGCCAGTTGAATGGCAGATTGTCCCAGACCGCCTGCTCCTAAAATAGCTACTTTATCGCCTGTTTTTATTCTGGCTTTTAATAACGCATGGTAGGCCGTCGCTGATGCACACATAAGCGTGGCACCTTGCTCAAAAGGGATTTTATCAGGTAAACGGATCACATTTCTTGCCGGTACTGCTATATATTCAGCATATCCGCCATCAATATGATGCCCAATCATCTTAGCTTGCTCACAAAACTGATCATTCCCCGAAGCACATCGAAAACAATGTCCGCAAGTTACATTGTAATGCAGTGCTACACCTTCGCCAACAGTAATATCGGGCACCTCACTGCCAACCTCCTTTATCAAACCCGCTACTTCATGTCCCAAGGTAAGCGGAGTAGAGCTCACGGGCGACAGGCCCGCACGGTAGTGCGCGTCGGAGTGGCAAATACCGGCGGCTTTCACCTCTACCAGTACATCACTTCCACTTATTTTGGGAACCGGAACTTCCTGCATTTGCAAAGGCTTCTGAACACCAACAAAACGAACTGCTTTCATTAGACTACTTTTTAAAATTTGAACCACGAGAGTTAAAAACGATGCGCGGCAATGCTATTTCCCTTAGGCTACAGTTGAAATTCTATTTTAATATTATCCATATTCGGCTCAGTATAAACCTCCTCTACCTCTCCCAACTGTACCTGTATATTTGATTGCTCGCTGATAGCAGCTCGGATCAAAGCAGGGCCAATATCGCCTGCAGAAGGCCCGCTTAAATAGAGATATGCCCTTGGTTCTCGGGGTCCATAATAATGGCCAGTTTATAATTAGCTCTTTCTTATGGTATAAATAGGTCAGCTTTTAGTAACCTGGCAGTACTGCCTATCCGCGGGTTTGGAGAATCCTCTCTCTATTACTATTAGACCTCTTCGTTTCTTATCTCAACTTGAAAAGTAATTTTATCTCCCGTCGTATTAATATTTGGAGTGTTCAGATCTTTGACGGTATAGTCGAATTCTCGTCCAAGGTATTCATCGATCTTTTCTTTTATAA
Organism: Fodinibius sp.; assembly: GCA_035300985.1. Taxonomy (GTDB): domain Bacteria; phylum Bacteroidota; class Rhodothermia; order Balneolales; family Balneolaceae; genus Fodinibius. Next base: position 276 of record DATGUX010000103.1, on the reverse strand, counting down.
GGTGTTCTATCTGTTCAGCAGAAAGTGTTTTTAGATAATCAGGCATAATATTAGCCGTTAAGTTATTTTTAGCTTTTTGATAATTTTCAAGGCTCCTAAGAGCCTTGGATATTTTGCATTATTTGCTTTTAACGCTGCTACATACTTTTGTAATAACATCATCAATATTTGCCAAAGTTTCATCATCCGTTAGTTTGTGACGCTCTTTAACCCAAGCCACATCGTTACAGGCAATTTGGGTTTGTCCGCTTTCATCTTCCCATGCCAGCGCCTTCA
>DATGUX010000102.1:0-12816 GCA_035300985.1 Fodinibius sp. | reverse complement strand
CCTATCAGGATACGAAAATAAATATTGCCGTCAAGCAATCACTTGCTGATTCGATTGACAGCGCACAGTTATTGCAGCAAGCCGGGGATTGGATGCCCGAAATTGAGAAAAAGATGCAGACCGATTATCCATTTGGCAATCTTACGATCGTTGTGCTGGAGGACCACAATTGGGAGACCAAATCATGGGGCGCTTCAACAATATATCTGTATAAAAATCGGGGCAGCCTGCAGCATCAGCTGCTGCGTGGATTGACGGGCCAGTGGGCGAGCGCTCGGTCGCTTCCGGCGCAGTGGAAACAGGCTGATGCCGTCACGTTGTACCAAACGCTCCTTCTGCAATCTGTGACGGATGAAATAAACGATTTAAAGGTTGCCAGCCAGCCTCAGCCTGCTTTTGATACCGTTTACGAGCAGTTTGGTCCGATACGATGGAATGCCTGGCAAAAGCAGTGGCAAGAGTGGCAGCAGCAGTCGGCCGGCCTTTTTGCTAATCTTCCCCCAGAGCTGACGGGAGAGTTCCTATTGAAATTGGGCGGATCCGAATATTTAGAATACTGGGAGAATGGGCCATTATTTCAGCTGTCCACTCAAGAAAGCAGGCAGGACTCAGCAGAAAGGGAGCCTGCTGAAAAGTCTGCACTTTATGAGGTAACATACGCTTATAATGAAACGGGCGGGGACCTCAGTCTCAGCTTTAATGCGGTGGAAGGAGGTATTGACGGTCCCGTACAACTGTCACTTTCAAAAGTGTATGGTGGACAGACCGATCGTATGGATATCAATTTTTCAGGGCAAAGAGATTCGGTTACAGTATCCGTCAATGCCGGCTTACGTTCGGCCTGGCTGACCGTTCCCGAAGGACTAAATCTCAAGCTGGATGAGCATAAACCGGTTCCTTTTCTGCTCTATCAGATGCGCAATGCAGAGACAGTTCAACAGCGTGCGCGTGCAGCCCGCGGATTGGGTGAGCATACCGACAATCCCGATATACAGCTGGCCGTCGATGATGCGCTGAGCGGCAATATTGAACCCGAAGTTCGGGCCGGCCTGTTAGCTGCACTTGCCGATATTACTGACGGAGCTACTGGTACGCAGCAGACTTTTTTAAAAGTACTGCAAAGCGATGAAAAAGTGGTACGCCGAGCGGGCTTATATGGGCTGCAAAATTATCCCGAAAATGATGAAGTACAGAGCCGGATCAGGAATTTTGCAGCTAATGTTGAGGACAGTACGCTTTTTGGAGAAGCCATCCTTGCTTATGCTGATTTTGTACCGGCTGACGAGTTTAAGAGTTTCCTCCTGGAAACAACGGGCCGGGATTCAACCGGCCGGCGAGCCCTTACTGCTGTCAGGTATTTGTCTGATACCGGGCGGGACACCACCTTTACCACTGATCTGCTTTCACCCTTCCTGAATGCAGACTATCCGTTTAAAATACGCCGGCGCGCGCTGCAGGGGCTCACAACCTATGATGAATCGCCGGAAAACTGGCTGGCACGTGGCAAGAAGGCGCTGGCGGAGTCCGCAGATCCGCGCATTCGCTATCTGGTAGCGAAGGGCATGCTCAAGAACAGTTTTTCCGAAATTCAAAGCTTCTTGGAAAACTATCTGCCGACAGAAGATGACGCGCGGGTATATCGGTTCATCGAAACCGAGACTAACCAGAGTCATATCCAAGAAATTGAGTCGCTTACAAGGGAAAGCCCATAGTTAAATTATAGTTAAGAGCGCTTGACAAAGCGGCACTTTGATCCCATGACGCCGAAGGTAAATCAGCTAAACTATCCCGGACTGGCCCAATATTTTGATCAATATTATGCTACTCAATCGCGAGGGCATTCACTTCCCCCGCCTGAGCTTATGGCCAGTATTATCCGAAACGCGGAGAGTCTTCAGCTAATTTACTATTCTCCGGCAGGTACCGCTTAGGTTTGGTTTCTCAAGATCCTGTACAAGGAACCTGGAACAACAAGCGCTATGGTTTCGCAAGGCACCCTGTGGTTGGCTTTATGGGTTTGTTGACTTGTGACCCAATAATTATGAGTCCTTTTTTATCTCCTTATCGGCCGTAAAAGCTATTTCACCTTCCGATGTGTCAGCGAATCCGGTAATTTTATGCTCTTCTTTGAGCTCCAGCTTTACCGGAATATATTCACTCTCTACATAGAGGCTGAATTTTAATTGCTCGCCGTCCATTTTTACTCTTCCTGCTTCGACTTCACTTTTATTGGAAAAGATGATCTTAACCGAGGGTTCTCCATCTTTATTAGCAATCGCTAATTGCCCTTGCCGGTAAGCATAGGGGGCATCCTGGCTGGTATACTCCCACATTCCGACGAAATCATTAAAATCAGCTTGCTCAGACTGGGCCTGTGCCTGAGGTATTGAAAGAAATAACCCAAGTATCATGGTTAATGTAAAAATGGAAGTCTTCATAATCCTATTTTTTTATTGTGGCGGTTGATAATATTTTTTCTACCCCTCGCGAATCCATTTCCAGAGCTCTTTAAAGTTAGCACTGTTGCCGTAGCTGAGGATGCCTACGCTGTAAATTTTAGCGCTCAGCCACATGGTGACAGCAAAAGTACCGAGCATCAGAATGATGGAAAGGCCTATTTGCCAAAAAGGTACATCGGTAATGGCAATGCGGGTAATCATGACGATGGGCGTACAGAAAGGGATCAGTGAGCCTACAACGGCCAGCGTGCTGTCAGGGTCGCTCATGGCCCGGATCATAATAAAATAGCCAATCATGATGGGAATCATAATAGGAAACATGAACTGCTGGGTATCGGTTTCGGAATCTACGGCGGCCCCTATGGCGGCAAAAAGGGAGCTGTATAATAAATAGCCCAAAATGAAAAAGAGCACAAAATAGATAATGAGCGAGGGTGCTATTTCCGGAATATTAAAGGCCGCGGGATCAAATCCGCCCGAAGCCTGACTTGCGGCCTCAGCTGGCATTTGGACGGGACCTGCTACCATGCTGATGATGGGACCTGCGGCTGCGGCCAGACCGAAAAAGGTGGCAATCCAGAAGCCGAGCTGTGTAATACCCAATGCCCCGACTCCGGCCATTTTACCAAGCAACAGCTCAATGGGCTTCACAGAGGAGGTAATAATTTCGATAATGCGGTTCGTCTTTTCTTCAATGACGCTGCGGGTAAGCATGCCGCCGTATCCAATGACGGCGCTAAAGATAATGACGCCCATAATAAGGCCCACGATAGATAAAAAACCGGTATTGGCTTCCTTCTCCGTTCCTTCGGGGCTAAGCGTCCGGGTCCTCATGCTGATGTTGCTATCATAAATTTGACGCACTTCTTCAGAGACTTTGGCCCGGTTGAGACGTTCGCTCTGCACGGCGCGTCGAAGGTCTGCTTTTAAAGTGGATTGGAGACTCAGCCCGCCGGATCCGCTGGATATATATTCCAGTGGCTTCTGGTCGGAGATATTATCATCAGTGATCGTTACATAACCGTCAATAGTCTCGCTGAGAACCAGGGAGCGCAGTGAATCCTTAGATAAATTGGAGAGATCCCGATATTTAGCGGGCGACGTCTCTTCCAGCCGGGGGTAGATTGTTTCGGTATGGTCTGCAATACCGATTCTGTGTTGCGATTCGGTATCCCAGGTGGTGATGGCAACCATCACGCCAATAAAGGCGATCATGCCGAGTGGAATGAGGAGGGTGGCGATAAGAAATCCCTTGGATCGCAGCCGGGTGATATACTCACGTTTTAGGACGAGAAAAATCTTTTGAATACTCATGGCTTAGGCCAGATCATTAGCATTAATGTTGTCTTCGCCTACGGTTGAAATAAAGATATCCGTTAAGGAGGGTTCAACGCGCTCAAATTTATAAATCTCGGCGTGCTCCATCGCGGTTTTGAGAATTTGCTGCATATCCTGTCCGTCAAGTACTCGTATTTCTGCAAAGTTGGTGGAGCGGTTGTTGATGCGCACATGTTGCAGTTTATCCAAAAAGCGGTGATTGCCTTCAAATTCAAGCAGAACGGTATTTTGGCCAAAGGATTGCTTTATGTCACGCAGGTTACCTTTAAGTACAGCTCGTCCGTTATTGAACAGGCAGATATCGTCGCACATCTGTTCTACCTGCTCCATACGATGCGTGGAAAACAGCACGGTTTTGCCTTGCTCACGAAGTTCTATCACAATTTGTTTGAGCATCTCGCTGTTAATGGGATCGAGCCCGCTAAAGGGTTCGTCAAAGATATAGATATCCGGATCGTGGGCAATGGTGGCGATGAACTGAATCTTTTGGGACATCCCTTTTGAGAGCTCACCAACCTTTTTGTTGTACCAGTCGGCGGCATCGAAGCGTTTGAGCCAGTGGCGGGTGGTCTGCTCCGCCTCGGCACGCGACAAACCCTTAAGGCGTGCCAGGTAGATAAGTTGCTCACCCACCTTCATTTTTTTGTATAGCCCGCGCTCTTCCGGCATATAGCCAATCATCCGCTGAGTCTGGGGGCTTGCGTCTATGCCGTTAATACTTATGGTTCCATTGTCAGGAATGAGGATATGATTGATCATCCTGATGGCAGTGGTTTTTCCTGCGCCATTTGGCCCCAAGAGACCGAAAATGCGTCCTTTCGTGACTTCGAAGGATACATTTTGTACGGCCCGGGTCGCCCCGAATGCCTTGCTGATACTATTTACTTCTATAATCGACATAGCTCTGCTTTTAAATTCAACGGAACTTACTATGAATGAATAAACAAAGAAAGATTTTGATTCAGGTTTAAAGTTTTAATTACTTACCCTTAATTCAGGAGTCGTAATTATGCAGGGATAAAAATTTCACAGGATTATCATACGACCTTAATCACGATGAGTTACAGTATATGAATATTTTCCATCTCAGTGCTGAGTGTTATCCGGTGGCTAAAATTGGCGGGCTGGCCGATGTTGTGGGTACGCTGCCTAAATATTTGGATGCTGAAGCTTTGGCATCGGTTATCATGCCCCGTTATGGCAATGATTGGATTAACAATCATCAGTTTGAAACAGTTTTTGAAGGGCAGGCCCCGCTTGGCCACTGGCATTTCGATTACCGTATCCAGCGAGAGGTTGATGATATACTTGGCTTTTCGCTTTATGTGCTGGACATCCCCGGACGCTTTGATCGGCCGGGGATCTATGCGGATCCACTAAGCAACACCGCCTACGGAGATAATTTTGAGCGCTTTTTAAGTTTCCAGATTGCGGCTTTGGAATGGTTAACCGAAAGTGCAGATAAACCGGATATTATTCATTGCCATGATCACCAGACGGGACTCGTACCTTTTCTGCTCGCTCACTGTCATCGTTATGACACAATGAAGCATATTCCCACTGTTCTTACCGTTCACAATGGGGAATATCAAGGGGATGTCAATCACGGATATCAGCATTTACTGCCGGAGTTCAACTACCAAAATGCAGGTTTGCTGGATTGGAAAGACCGGCTGAATCCTCTTGCTGCCGGCCTAAAATGCAGCTGGAAGGTAACGACTGTATCCCCAACCTATATGGAAGAGCTCAGTTATAATAGTCATGGACTGGAGTGGTTATTTCAGCAGGAACGGGATAAATCAAGCGGTATCATTAACGGTATTGATACCGAAGTTTGGAATCCGGAAATAGATCCCATGATCGACTACCACTACAACAGTCGTAAAACGGCCGGTGGCAAGCGTCAAAATAAACGACAGCTCTGTGAACGGTTTGGGTTAGATCCCCAGTATCCAACCATCTCATTTATTGGCCGGCTGGCGCGCGAGAAGGGAGCAGACTTGCTGCCCGACCTGTTCCAGGGATTTTTGGAGTCGCCACAAAGCATAAACTTTATCGTACTTGGAACGGGGGCCCGGAATCTACATTATCGTTTTGAGGCGATGGCAGATCGGTTTCGAGGCTATTTTGGAGCCGCACTGACCTATGATGAATCGCTGGCTCATCAAATTTATGCGGGCAGCGATTTTATCATCATGCCCTCGCGTGTAGAGCCGTGCGGCCTCAATCAGATGTATGCTATGAGATACGGTACGGTTCCCATTGTCCGGGATATCGGGGGCCTGCGGGATACCGTTATCGATATCGGAGAACCGGACGGATATGGAATTACGTTCTATGATTTCTCTTTGCCCGCGGCGGCACATGCCATACAGCGAGCCGCAGACCTGTACCGGCAGAGTTATAAGATGGCCGCAAACAGAAAAAAGGTAATGGAACTCGATTTTTCTTGGAATGCTTCAGCAAATAAGTACCTTGTGCTATACAGGGAGCTATTAAACTAACGGCAACAAATATCTTAATCATGCATAGATCAACTATTGCCTTTATTCTTGGCGGGGGCCGGGGAACCCGCCTGTATCCATTAACGAAAGTACGCTCCAAACCGGCCGTTCCTATTGCCGGGAAATATCGGCTGGTCGATATTCCTATCTCAAACTGTCTGAACTCGGCAATACGCCGAATTTATGTGCTCACACAGTTTAAGTCGGCCTCACTCAACAAGCACATTAAAAATACCTATAACTTCGATCTTTTTAGCAGTGGATATGTAAATATTTTGGCCGCCGAACAAACCCGGGATAGTGAGAGTTGGTATCAGGGCACGGCTGATGCCGTTCGCCAGTCACTCCATCATCTGGAAAATCAAAAGCATGATCATGTAGCTATTTTATCCGGCGACCAGCTCTATCAAATGGACTACCGGGAGATGATAAAAGAGCATAATGAGAGTGATGCTGATATTACTATTGCCACTATTCCGGTCGTGGCCGATGATGCCACCGGCTTTGGCATCATGAAAACCAATGACCAGGGAGATATTGAAAGTTTTGTAGAAAAACCCGATCGCGATGAATTAGAACAGTGGAAGTCGGAAACTTCAGAGGAGGTGAGCAGTCAAGGTCGGCATTATCTGGCATCCATGGGGATCTACATCTTTAAATGCAGAATTATACAGGAGCTATTTGACAACTATCCCGATGCCACCGACTTTGGTAAGGAGATTATTCCCAAAGCTATAGAAACCGATTATAAGGTGAACAGTTATGAATATGATGGTTATTGGACTGATATTGGGACGGTAAAATCTTTTTTCGAGGCAAATCTGGAGCTGACGGATGAGTTGCCGGCATTTAATTTATATGATAATGAGGATTTTATCTACACCCGGGCACGTATGCTCCCCGCCTCAAAACTATCGGGAACTACCTTTGATCATTCGTTATTGGCCGAAGGGTGTATCGTTGAAGCCAGCCGTATCGAGCGGTCGGTTATAGGTATTAGATCGCGTATCGGCAAGGGCACAACTGTTGAGCGTTCTATTATCATGGGCAACGATTATTTTCAGTCCAAAGAGGAGCTGGAGGGTGGAAATGACGAGGAGCCGCCCATGGCTATCGGTCAGCGCTGTTTCATCAGTAATGCAATCATCGATAAGAACTGCCGCATTGGCAATGATGTGCGTATCGCCGGAGGGGACCATTTGGAGGATGGTGACTACGGTGAATACCATGTGGTGGATGGAATCGTGATTGTGCCCAAGCGCTCAGTCATCAAGGCGGGGACAAAGATTTGACAGACGGATAAGAAGGGGTCAAAAGCTATTGAGGCACCAAGCGTTGCTGATGGATATTAGCCGTTGCTTTGTATCTCCTGCAGCTTAGCCATAGCGCGATCGTTGAGATTGTTGAACAGTTCTTTGTTGATATCGCCGGTGGTATATTTCATATGAAGCCATACAATATAAGTTCCCATGACATCCTCATAGCAGTAATGCTCGATTTCGGCCAGCTTGTCTTCACGGAACATCTTGAGCACCTGATTTCCCTCTCCGGTCTGTTTAACGGGAATACCGATAAGTTGGCCGAGATGCTTTAGCTTTGGCCACGAACTGGCTCCATAATTGCTGAATTCATCCTTCAGGTCCACATTATCACTGCTGTATCGATAGGTAATATCGTAATGACTGAGCCGCATTGGCATTTGCAGCTGATGCTTCATAGCACGGTAGGTAAGCACCGGCAGGTCAAAGCCCCGCCCGTTATGGTGGATAAGTCCAAAATCTTTGTAGGTGCCGAGCGCTTCAAAGATCAGTTCCAGGCCTTCCTTTTCGTTGGTGCCGTGCCAGCTGATCTTTTGCTTCGGGATCCCGTTATTTTCAATCCACAGGCCTACCCAGGAAACCATCCGATGATACATGGGCGGAAGAAAACCCGAGGAGTTGCGAGCGAGAGCCTCACTGGCCTGTATTAAAAGATCATCCTCGTCTTCTTCAGGATCGTTGATGACGCGCCGCACAAATTCAAAGTCGGGGACGGTCTCCAGGTCAAAGATAAAAAACATAATTAGGTCGTTAATTCGCCTGCTAAATTTTTCTTAAACTGCTCAGCCACAATCGCATTATCGCGGTGGTTGGCCAAAAGATACATTAATTTTGTGAGCGTTGCTTCGGTGGTCATATCACCGGCGCCGAGAGCTCCTAATTTGAGCGCCTTTCTGCCACTTTTGTAATTGGAAAGGTCCACCGAATCGTAGGCTGTTTGAGAGGTGAGAATGAGTATGGTATTGGATGCTGCACAGCGTTCAAACAAAGGCAGCAGGCTTTGGGAGCCCCCCACAGGAAAGTTGCCGCTTCCAAAAGCTTCTATGACCAGAGCACGAATGTTGTTAAAAGAAAACTGCTGCAGCAGCCGGGGATCCAGGTTAGGATAAATTTTGAAAAGGAAAAGGCCATCATCAAAGGCAGAAGAAAGCTTCAAACTGTCAGAAGGCTGCCATCTGGGCTCTCGAAACTCAATATGCAAACCAATTTCGGCCAGGGGCGGACAGTTGGGTGAGACGAAGGCATCAAAGTCGCCAATACTCATTTTGGTGGCTCTGTTGCCGCGATACACATGGTCATTAAAGCAGATGGCCACCTCGGGTAAATCAAGCGTTGCCATCTCGATCGCATTGATGAGATTGCGGTGGGCGTCGCTGCGAATACTGCTCATAGGCACCTGGCTGCCGGTTAAAATAATAGGCTTGGCTATATTTTGCAGCGCAAAGGACAGGGCCGAAGCCGTATAAGCCATGGTGTCGGTGCCGTGTAATATCACGAAACCATCGTATTGATCATACTTTTGATAGATATAGTCAGCCAGTTTTGTCCAGTGATTCCTGTTGATGTCGGAGCTGTCTTCCAGGAAAAGCTTAACCATTTCAACCTGGGCAATCTCTGATAGTTCGTCCACCGCGCGTTCAATGAGCGGAGACCATTTTTCGGCGTTGAGGGCAGGCTTTTTATTTCCGGAAGCATCCATGGCTATGGTGCCGCCGGTTTGAATCAGTAAAATCTTATTCATGCGAACAGTCATACTTTTTTAAACAGGGCTAATATTACCAAATTTAGCACAAAATATTGTGTTCAAACAAAATTTTCTATTACTTACCTTTGTCACCTGAAGATAGGGAGAGTCATGCTTGCCATTCGGCTTATATTATAGGGATTTGCCATTGCGATTTGGCAGGCAGACTTAGTGCATTTTCATCCATTCTAAAAAAGCAGACTTATGAGAGCATACCCGTCATCCCGTATTCGAAATGTCGTACTTTTAGGCCATACCGGCGCCGGCAAAACCACGCTGGCTGAAACGATGCTGTTTGAGTCAGGCCGGAAAAACCGCCGGGGCACGGTTGAAGAAGGAACGACCTCCTCCGATTACCGTAATATCGAGCATCAAAAGGGGAAATCCGCATTTTCTACGGTGTTGAATCTGGATTGGAGGGGGAGTAAAATTAATCTGATTGACAGCCCTGGGACGGCTAATTTTATTGGTGAGGTTGTCGGGGCGCTGCGCGTGGCAGATACGGCTATTTTTACCCTTAACGCCGAATATGGCGTGGAAGTGGATACCGAAAGGCATTGGAAATACACCGAAAAATATAATATTCCTTCCCTGTTGATTGTCAACAAGCCTGATAGCCGGCAGGCCAAGTTTCAACAAGCCGTGGATATGGCTAAAGAACGGTTTGGGCGGGGGGTCGTGGTGGTTCAATATCCCTACAGTGAGGGAGATGATTTTCATGCGATCATCGATGTACTAAAGATGACGATGTATGAATTCCCGGAGGATGGAGGCAAACCCGATAAGCTGCCCATTCCCGACTCGCACCAAGCCCAGGCCGAGCTTCTGCATAATGAGCTGGTGGAGTCAATAGCGGAAAATGACGAAACACTGCTGGACATCTATTTTGAACAGGGGCGACTAACCGAGAGTCAGATGCGCGAAGGCTTGCAGCTGTCACTGCTTAACCGGGATGTTTTTCCGCTATTCTGCTGCTGTGCCCAACGCAATATGGGTACGGGACGGGTGATGGGCTTTTTAGGTAATGTGGCCCCCAATCCGCTGGAAGCTAATCCTCCTAATACTACGGAGGGAACGCCTGTTGTGCTTGATGAGAACAAGGAAACGCAGTTGTTTATCTTTAAAGACAGTTCGCGCTCGCATATAGGCGATATGCTCTATTTTAAAGTGTACGGCGGCACCGCAAAGGCGGGTCAGGATCTGATTAACGGCACAAATGGCGGTTCGGTTCGCCTGTCAAGCATCTATATTGTAAATGGAGAGGAACAGCACGAGATAACCGAGGTGCATACCGGCGATATAGCTGCCGCCGTTAAGTTGAAGGGGGCTAATGTGAATGATCTGCTGTATGCGGGCGGTGACGGAGCAGATATTGAACCCATTCACTTTCCGGAGCCCATCATTCGAACAGCTATTAAGCTAAAATACGAAGGAGAGGAAGATAAACTTGGGACGGCCCTGCATCAGCTTTGCCGCGAAGACCCAACATTGCGCGTAGAACATAGCCAGGAGCTTAAGCAGGTGATCATCCATGGGCAGGGCGAAGAGCATCTGGCGGTCATTGAATATGCGCTTAAAGATCGATATAACCTGGATTTCGAGTTTGCTCAACCACGGATTCCCTATCGGGAGACCATAACAAAGGCAGTCCGTACCGAATATAAGCATAAAAAGCAGTCGGGCGGAGCGGGACAGTTTGCCCAAATTGCCCTTTTACTGGAGCCGCTGCGTAAAGGGATGCCCGAGCATAGTGACCTGAAGGTGCGGGATGTTCAGGAGATTGATTTAGCGTGGGGCGGGAAGCTGGTCTTTAGAAACTGTATTGTGGGCGGGGTAATTGATAACCGCTTTATTCCGGCTATCTTGAAAGGTATTATGGAAAAGCTGAAGACCGGTCCGCTGAGCGGATGCCGGGTGCGTGACATCCGGGTTTCCGTTTATGACGGGGCTATGCACTCGGTGGATTCAAACGATGCGGCCTTCCGAACGGCAGCGCTGATGGCTTTCCGCGACGGATTTTTACAAGCTTCGCCCAAGCTGTTGGAGCCAATATATGCCGTTGAGGTGATGGTGCCGGCCGATTATATGGGCGATGTAATGAGCGACATCAGCACGCGGCGAGGGCAGATCCAGGGCATGGATGCCGAAGGGGTCATCCAGAAGATTCTTGCCCATGTTCCGCTAAAAGAACTGGATCATTATGCAACCCGTTTAAAGTCGATTACCCACGGCAGTGCGGGCTATACCCGGGAGTTTTCACATTACGGCGAGGTGCCTCGTGAAATGCAGCAGTCTATTATTGAGGAGGCTCGTTTGCATGCGGGCGGTTAAACCGGATTTATGAACAGGCCTTAGTTTTGTCCGGTAGAATCGGGTAGCTGGTCAGTAGAGTCCGGCGACTGACCGTTAAGGTCGGGCAGCAGGCCGGTGGAATCGGCGGGTTGCCCGGTAGAATCGGATGGCTGAATGAGAGAGTCGGCTTTGGTTGGCTGAAGCATCAGGCGGGGGCTGTCAGGATTTGTTTTCTTCAAATATTGAAGATAACGAGGGGGCAGCCGGAAGAATAACTCGTCTGTTATAGCCGGGAAGCGCCGCTTCATCGGGTCGCTTGGCTTTTGTGGACGTTTATCCGGATTCCAGGCAAAGCCTTCCAGCTTTTTATTGGCCGTCTCTTCACTCTCCGGCAAGAATGACCCGCTGTTGGATCCATTGGCTATAAGTTTAACAAGTTCTCCACCCTCAAAAAGGATGCGAACCGATGGGGCCGAAAGCTCGATTGCACCATCGGAACTGTCCTGCTCATTTTTTGTAAAGCGCAGCAGTTTGGCATTTTTAAAAACATGTATTTCACGCAGATTACCGTCAGCAAAGTCGGCATGAAGCGTATCACCGGTGATCTGATTCAGGCGGTTTATCGTGGTATCCTGTTGTACCGAAAATGGATGTGGGTGTGAGATCAGGCTGTCGATGCTGCCTTCATTTAGAATCGCTCTTATATACGGCCCCGTGAGCTGCACTTGCTTATGCCAGGATATGGCATTTGACCAGAGCTCAAAAGTTTGGGTGCTATCAGTGTACTGGGTGGTATCCGCAATGGCTGAGAAATCCGGCGACCAGATACGCACATTTTTATAGGCATGTACAATGGCCGAGGTATCTGTTGGGCTGCGCTGTTCTTGCGATATGATCTTGCGGGCAAGAATATGGGTCGTATCAACCCGGGCCGTGTCGCTGGTATCCGATTCAAAGTTTTTGAGCCAGGCATTTCCTTTAAGCAGGCGGCGGCCGGTGGAGTCGGTTTCCAGATAATCGCCCAAAAGTTTCGAATCATTCTTACGGTCATCTCCAAAAATATGTCCGTGCAGCTGATAATATTCTTTGCGGCGATTGCCGAATAAAGAGTCGCCTTCGAGATATTGCAATGAATCGGAAAGTTGTACTTTTCCGTGAAA
>DATGUX010000101.1:0-3538 GCA_035300985.1 Fodinibius sp. | reverse complement strand
CGCTCAGTGTAAATGGTATCATAAAATCGCCAGCTGGTTACCGGAGCCACAGCAATAGCGGTACTGAATACATCAGAACCTTTGGCCAGCACCAAACTCGACATAAAGCCGCCATAGCTCCATCCCCAGATACCTATCCGGTCTTCATCAATAAATTCATATTTGTCAATCAGGTACTTAGCCGCATCGATCTGGTCTTCCACTTCATATTGGCCCAGCTTTTTATACACCTGCTTCTCAAAATCACGTCCGCGAGCTCCGGTCCCCCGGTTATCCACGCTTATGACGATATAACCCTGCTCAACCAGATACCGGTGCCACATAGGACGCTGGCCTGCTCCAAAATTTTTCTGTACGGTCTGGCTCCCCGGTCCGCCATACACATAAAACAGCACCGGGTACTTTTTTGAGGGATCGAAATCATGGGGCTTCATCATATAGGCATTCAGCGTAGCCTGCGGTAACGGAATCTCGATAAACTCTTTGGTTGGCAGATGGTATTCATTCAAAGAGTCCTGCAGCGCAGCATTATCTTCAAGCATCCGGATTTGTCTGCCGTTATTGCTGTGAAGGGTGTATTCGGAGGGCTTTTGCGGCGCCGAATAAGTTTCAATATAGTATTTAAAATCGCGGCTCATATTCACGGAGTGCCAGCCCTCACCGCTGGTCAGCTTTTGCTTGTCACTGCCGTCCTTTTTTATGCTATAGAGGTGACGCTGCAGAGGCGACTCCTCCGTGCTTAGATAATAAAGCCGATCCGTCTCTTCATTAAAGCCAAGATAATTGGTAACCTCCCAGTCGCCTTTTGTTATTTGCCGGATAAGCTCTCCGTCCATATCATAGAGATAGATATGATTGTAGCCCGACTCCTCACTGGTGGTAATAAACTGCTCGCCATTTTCAAGAAATTTGAGATCATCGTGCACATCTATCCAGGCGTTACTGGTTTGAGTTTTGATCACTTCCGTTTCGCCCGACCTGGTATCGGCCAGGATGAGTTCGCGCTTATTTTGCAGCCGATTCATGCGGCGGATGGCCAATACTTCCGGATCTTTGGTCCAGTTGATGCGTGGGATATACTGATCTTGTTCAGCGTTGATACCCATCCAGGTCGTTTCGCCACTGCTCAAATCATAAACCCCGATTTTAACAACTGAATTCTCTTCACCGGCCTTGGGATATTTAAAGCGCGTTAGCCCCGGATAAAGTGAGTCCCAATCGGTCATAAAAAATTCCTTAACATCCGATTCATCGAAACGGTAGAAGGTGATCTTCTCTCCATTGGGCGACCAGTACCATGCCTTAGCAAAGCCAAACTCCTCCTCATATACCCAATCAGTAGCACCATTTATGATCTTGTTAAATTCGCCGTCGGTCGTAATGGCCTTCTCTTCACCGGTTTCCAGATCTACCCAGTACAGGTCATTATCCTGAACATAAGCAGCCTTGTTACCGGAGGGTGAGAGCTGGGCATACTGCTTCTTTTGTTCAGAGCGGCTAAGCTTTTGGGTTTTGCCGGTCTCAAAATTGTAGACAAAATAATGCTCGCGGGTACTTCGCCGCCAGATAGCTTCCACATCGGTTTTTACCAAGAGCTTGCTCTCATCAGCCGACAGCTGATAATCCCGGATGATGATAGGCCTGTCGCGGCCGGACACTTTTAGATCCGATGTTGATACGAGCACTTCGTGGTCGCCGGTTAAAATATCATATTTTCGAAGCTCAATATCTCCGTTAGTCCGCTCAAGCGTAGTATAATACTGCCCGTCCCTCATCCAATTTACATTTTGTATACCCTCGGGACTAAAGGTACGGTCAAAAATGTGCCGGATCTGCAGTTCCTTTTTTTGCGCATGCACCGACGGGATAATCCAGCCAACAATAAATAACAAGAGGAAAAGCTTTTTCATAATATCAATTAATTAAAAGAAGGTTCTGCATACCCATCCATTGAAAGGCCAAACTTCCGGCCTGAGGGGTTAATCATTCTCAAGCACATGCATGAAGTAGAGTAATGCAACAGGACTCTAACATAAGTATTACCAATCCGCTATATTCCTATCCCGCCAAATCAACGCACAGGGGCAAGCGCAATGGCTAAAGCCCTTAGCTACTCCGCAAATTTATGGAGAAGAATTTTCAACAGTTTCGTGAGCTTATCTTTCATTTCATTACGAGGCGTAATAAAATCCAGAAAGCCCTCATCAAGCAGATATTCGGACCGCTGAAAGCCCTCAGGCAGATCGCGACCAATAGTTTGACGGATCACTCGCGGCCCCGCAAAGCCGATCAAAGCTTCCGGCTCGGCCACATTGAAATCGCCCAGCATAGCAAAACTGGCCGTAACACCGCCGGTAGTAGGATTGGTCATCATGGAAATATAGGGGACACCTGCTTCCTCTAACTGAGCAAGCTTGGCCGATGTCTTAGCCATCTGCATCAGGCTCAACACGCTTTCCATCATGCGGGCTCCGCCGGATTGCGAAATAATAATCAGCGGCTGTTTTCGCTCACGGGCTGTATCAATCGCCAGACCCAGCCTTTCGCCTACCACCGACCCCATAGAACCGCCGATGAAGCTAAAGTCCATGCAGGCAATAACAACATCAAGCTCGTTCATCTTGCCCAAGGCTACGCGCACGGCGTCAGTCAGCCCGGTTTTCTCCTGGTATTCATCTAATCGGTCGGTATACTTCTTTCGATCTTCAAAACCCAAAGGATCTGTGGGAAGAATATCCTGGCCAATCTCTTCAAAATCTCCCTCATCAAAGAGGAAAGAGAAATACTCCCTGCTGCCAATTCGAAAATGATAGCCGCTAAGCGGATCGACCCAAAGATTATCCTCCAGCTCGCGACGATGCACCGTCTCGCCGGTCTTGGGCACTTTAACCCAGACCCCTTCAGGCATCTCTTTACGCTGATTGGTTTGTATATTCTTATCCTTTCGCTTAAACCAAGCCATGTTCAATATTTTTAATTAAATGGAACTCAAAAATAATGATTATCGGTGGAAGCTAAAATCTTTTCTTTTAGGATTTGAGAAGTAGGTTATAGAAAGTTGCAACTTATTGCTATACAAAGGGTAATGTAAAAAAAATCCTATTTTGCCTAATCAAAACCCTTTATTTCTCAGTAATGCACTTAATGGTTAAAAACAGCAGAATGAAAAATATGAGTACTGCTGAAAAGTAATATGCCCACACCTGCACTAAAGTTTCGGTGCGCGTGCCTTAGTCCCCTCCCAAAGTCTGT
Source organism: Fodinibius sp. (assembly GCA_035300985.1). Lineage (GTDB taxonomy): Bacteria > Bacteroidota > Rhodothermia > Balneolales > Balneolaceae > Fodinibius. The sequence goes on along the minus strand of DATGUX010000101.1, from coordinate 286 downwards.
CCTCCCGAGCAATTCGGGATCGGTGAGGGGAGACGGATTTCCCCCTCCTCGGGAGGGGATTAAGGGGTGGGTCAATCGAGCCTAAAACCTGACTCAAAACTATTTAAACGTAACCGTTAAATGTATTCTTGATAATCTCCTTTTATAAAAAGGCCTCTAAAAAGATGGTATCAGCTTACCTGATTTGAACTGTAATAGTTAGGGTCGAAGGATTCGGGATCAACCTCCTCAACAAACGCGCTGGGTAATCTTTTATAAAGTTTGATGAGCGAGGCGGCCGTTATTG
>DATGUX010000100.1:0-6340 GCA_035300985.1 Fodinibius sp. | reverse complement strand
GAAAAGGGCAGCGGGAAAACAACTTTTTTAGAGCTGGCGGCTGATGAGTTGTCGGGTGATAAACCATTATATCGGCTGTCGGTGGAGCAGACGATCAGAACCGAAGAGGATCTGCTCAATCTGTTATGCAAGGATCTGGATCTTCCACAAGCGGAATCGACTGAATCCATGATTAAGGCGTTGAAAAAGGAGGAAGATCGTCGGATTGTCTTCCTGGAATCGATTCAAAACTGTTTTGTGCGCAATATTAATGGTTACGAAGCCATCCAGAAGCTCTGTTATCTTATCTCAGAAACCAGGCAACACGTTTTTTGGATTGTCAGCTGCTCGCGTTACGGATGGCATTTTTTAGACGAGGTCCTTTCCGTGAATGAGTATTTTTCACATATGATACGCACGGATACGCTGGACCCCGCTAAAATTGAAAAGTTGATTATGAGCAGGCATGAGGCCAGCGGTTATCTGCTCCGCTTCGAAAAAAAACCGGATGTGAGGAATAAACAGACATCCGAGAAGCTAAGTCAACAAGAGCAACAGGAAAAGCTACGGGCGGATTACTTCCAACAACTGGCGAAAATTGCTGATGGAAATGCCTCCATAGCTATTCTTTTCTGGATCCGGTCGATACAGTCTTTTGATGACAGCTGTTTCACGATTAAACCGCTGGAAACTACTTCGATAGAGATGGTTGAAGAGCTGAATCCCGAGGTTTTGTTTGCACTGGCTGCGGTAGTCATACACGATGTCATTACGGATGAAGATCTGTCCATGATCTTGAATGTCAGCCGTGAAGAAAGCCGGCTTATGCTTAATCGACTCAGCTCGCGCGGACTGTTGCTTAGAAATGGAGAACAACATAAGCTGAATCATAAAGTGTATCGGCAGATTATACGCGTACTGAGGGAGCGGAATATCATTCACCTGGTATAAACCATATGGTTGGGAATAAAAAAAATATCATTCTTCTTTTAGTTTGTTGGCTGGTTGCAACACTGGGCATGGCGACCGGTGCATATGGATATCCAGCGGATGTACCGAGCGGTCGTTTAGAACCGTCACTGCTTCAGCAGCAGGATACGGTCCGGATAGACACGGCGCGGACAGATTCCCTGCGTATCCAAAGAAAAGGAGATACAACGCTCATCGTTGGTCCGGTAGCCATTGATACGGTCGGGGCCTCCAAAGATTCATCGGTCACTGAAAAAGTGGATCAGGAAGTAGCCGAGCTCCGCGATCTTATTTCGGCCGGCACCATAATAGCGATCCTTATTGTCCTGTTGATCACCTACCTGGTCAACCGCGTAATGGTAAGCATCTTCGATCATCTGTCAGAGCGGATATTCAAATATCGTCTGGTGCTCAAGCGCTTGATTCCAGTGTTGCGGATGGTTCTCTGGGCCATTGCATTCTACATCATCCTTGCCGGTATCATCGACCCTCCCTGGGGCACGGTCATTACCGTGCTGGCTTCCATTGGTGTTGCTGTGGGTTTCGCCGCCCAGGACGTTCTAAAAAATATTTTTGGCGGTTTTATGATTATCCTTGACCGCCCCTTCCAGGTGGGTGATAAGATTGAAGTGGGAGATGATTACGGAGAAGTAATCCAGGTAGGGCTGCGCTCCAGCCGCATCGTCACCCCCGATGATTCCATTGTATCGATACCTAACGGCGAATTGATGAATAAAGCTGTTTCTAATGCTAACTCGGGTGCTTTTGACTGTCTGGTAGTTGCGGAGATTTTTCTGCCCGCTGATGTGCCCCTTGCAACGGTCAAACGGATCGCTTATAAAGCAGCGGTATCCTCGCGCTATGTATATCTGAAAAAGCCGGTATCAATTATTATGTTGAATGAAGTGCATGAAGAAAATTATGTCGTCAAGCTTCGCGTAAAAGCTTACGTCTTTGATATCCGGCACGAATTTCCCTTTAAAAGTGATATGACTGAATTGATTTTGAGTGAACTCAATAAAAAAGGATTGATTCCGAACCGAGAACTCACTGAATAAACGAATAATTAAACACCTTAAATATAGAATCCATTATGAAAATTGCCCCTCTTAGTTATGTGATGATGCTATGCATCCTTCCTTTTGTGCTTAGTGCCTGTACCGATTCCCAAAATCGAAATGCGGGGGATCAAAATACCGACCAGGCAGAAAAAAACGAACTGCTCAGTAAATACACCCCATTTACTCTGAAGACAGATATGTCTGAGCTTAGCGACAATCAGAAGAAGATTGTCGGACTGCTTATTGAGGCCGCCCAAGAGATGGATAAGGTGTTTTGGAAAGAAGCTTACGGAAATAGGAAGGAGCTGATGACTATGATAGAGGATTCGGCTATCAAAAGATTTGCTGAAATTAACTATGGTCCGTGGGATCGTCTGAATAATGACAGCGCCTTCGTGGAGGGCGTAGGCCCAAAACCGGCCGGTGCCAATTTTTATCCCGAAGATATGACGAAGGAAGAGTTTAATAACTGGGACTCCAAGGCCAAGGATGATCTGTACACGCTGGTCCGCCGGAAAGAAGACAGCAGTTTGACCACTATTCCTTATCACGAAGCCTTTGCCGAGCAGCATAAGATTGCTGCGGAGAAACTGAAAGCAGCAGCAGAATTAGCAGAAAATGAGGGACTGAAAAAGTATCTGAACTTACGCGCTGAAGCCCTGCTTACAGGGGATTATCGGGCCAGCGATATAGCATGGCTGGAGATGAGAAACAATCTGATAGATGTGGTCATTGGTCCGATTGAAACCTATGAAGATCAGCTTTTTGGTTATAAAGCAGCTCACGAAACCTTTGTGCTGATTAAGGACAAGGAGTGGAGTGAGCGCCTGGAAAAGTACGCAGAGGTACTGCCTGAGCTGCAACAGGGATTGCCAGTTGACGACAAATATAAGCAGGAGACGCCCGGCCGCGATTCCGATCTCAATGTGTATGATGCGGTTTACTATGCCGGATCTGCCAGTGCCGGCTCTAAAACCATTGCCATAAATTTACCCAATGACGAGGAGATTCAGCTTGAAAAAGGAACCCGCCGCCTGCAGCTCAAAAATGCAATTCAGGCCAAGTACGATAAAATTTTGATTCCTATTTCTAAAGTGCTCATCGCAGAAGATCAGCAGAAGCACCTTTCCTTTGATGCATTCTTTTCGAACACCATGTTTCATGAGGTGGCACACGGGTTGGGCATCAAAAATACCATCACGGGTAAAGGAACGGTACGTGATGCGTTGAAAGAGTATGCCTCGGCGCTGGAAGAGGGGAAGGCCGATGTGCTGGGGCTCTACATGATTTCTGAACTGCGTAAAGACGGCATGCTCAGCGAGGGGACCATTGAAGATAATTACGTTACTTTTATGGCCAGTATATTTCGGTCCATTCGTTTCGGAAGCTCCAGTGCACACGGACAGGCCAACCTTATCCGCTTTAATTACTTTAAAGAAAAAGGTGCCTTTACCTTTGATGAAGATTCAAAAACATACCGCGTAAACTTTGATAAAATGGCGGAGGCCGCTGATTCCCTTTCTAACAAAATACTGACCCTTCAGGGTAACGGCGATTATCAGGGCGTAGCCCAATTTGTTGAAACCTACGGCCATATTGACAATCAGCTGCAGCGTTCGCTCAATCGTCTGTCTGAACAATCAATACCGGTTGATGTTACCTTCCGTCAGGGTGCCGATGTTCTTGGGTTAGAGCAATGAAGGTGAAAATCGATTCTTTTGGAGGATGCTTTAGCTGGCATCCCTTTTTTTATTCCAAGGCTTCAGGTATAAAGAGTTGACTATAAGCCTATAATCAATTACAATAAAATACATGCCCATCTTAACTATAGAATGGAGGAGTGTTTTATGGAAGAAAACGCCTTTCTGGAAGCTGCCGAGAATGGAGAACTCGAGGCAGTGAAGCAACATCTTTCGGATGGATCGGAAGCAGACACCAGCGATACTCACGGGCGAACAGCCCTTATGAAAGCAGCCAAGCACGGACACTTGGAAGTTGTTCAATATCTTCTCGATCATGACGCCAAAGTGAATACCAGAGACAACCGGGGAACCAGTGCGCTATACTGGGCCTCCAGCAATGGACATCACGATATTGTTCAGCTTTTGATTAAGAATCAAAGTGAAGTAGAAGTGCATGACGATCGCGGATGGTCAGCCAAAGACCAGGCAACCTATCATGAGCACAATGATATTGTGCATTTGTTGGAAGAAGCCGGAGGCTGATGCGCAAATCACCTATGATTATAAAAGGCCTGCTCTGAAAGGAGTGGGCTTTTTTATGTGGCCAGCAAAAATATGGTAGGTTTTTTATGAAGGTCCGGCCGCGAATCTTGTTTCCACTGCGCAATAGGTTTCGAAATAATCCGCTCATCGGGCAGTGTCAGATTTGTTGCCGTACAGCAACGGGTAGTGCTTTTACACAGGTTGATAATATCGGCAAGCATCTCGTTGTTGCGGTGAGGCGCTTCCATAAAAACCTGCGTTTGGCCGCCCTTCGCCTTTTTTTCCAGTGTACGTATTGCTGATTGGCGTTTGTTCGCGTCGATAGGCAGGTAGCCGTGAAAAGTAAACTGCTGGCCGTTAAAGCCGGAGCCCATCAGCGCCAGTAAAATGGAGGAGGGGCCTACCAGCGGTGAAACCCGAATCCCCTGACTGTGTGCCATCCTGATCAACTCCGATCCGGGATCAGCGACTACCGGACAGCCGGCTTCTGATAAAATGCCCGCATCACGGCCTTTTTTTAGCGGGCGTAGGAAAGAGGCTATTTCGTCGGGAGGCGTATTTTTATTAAGCAGCAAGAAATTAATTTTATATTCCGGAATGGTATCGCCAACCCACTGCAAATAACGCACAGCTGTTTGAATATTTTCAACGATAAGCACCTCCATCTGCCGGATAACATCCAGAACATAATGAGGGATGGTATTATTTTCAGGCGTTTTGCCCAGTGTATTGGGAATCAGATACAGCGTGCCTCGCTGAGTTGTCGGGTGATCCGCCATAATGAATTAGTCGATGCGTTCAATTTCAAGTTCTTCAGGACCGTCTTTGATTTTTTTTCGCGTAAAACGATGGACCCCAACTGCTATAAAAAGTGAAATAAGCAGCGCCAGACCAGCCATGGCCATATTGGTCCAAACCAGGCTTTTTTGAGTATCAAAAGCGGGCATCAGCACAATCTCCTGAAAGCTGTCCGGTTTATACCGGATGGGAATGATATGGAGGCCCTGTAGGTCGCCTGCCATCTCTACCGGAAGAGTAAGCAGCTTTTTGATAACCTGGTTTTGATCGGTTTCAAATTGGATGGAGATATTGCTGTTAGTCTGAGCAGCTATGCGTTTGTATTCAAAATCAAGCATTTCAGCAGAGTAACTCTCCCCATTTTGGTATGTATCCTGGATACTGTAATACACAAAGGTCTGATGCAGACCTAAGGCGAGAAAGGTAGCCGGCAGAAGCCAGATCAAATAAAGAAATTTATAGCGATTCATAGAGGTTTTAACGGTTAGCTTCTCGTGTGGTTGTTTCGCGCAGGGCGGGGTCCCACATCAGCCGTTGTTGGTAATCCTGATGCATCAGGTTGCTGCTCATGTGGAACCAAAAAGCAACCTGTAGAGAGTCAAAAAATACGGCTTGCCCAAAGGGTTCTCCGGAATAAGAGGAACGTCCGTAATCGATACCGTTGAGCAGCCCCAATCGGTTGTCATAAAGCGCACCGTAGGAGTTAAAATCACTATTTATATTTTGGCGCTCGAATGGCCAGTCCATGATTTCCTTTATGCGTTTTGAAACAGCTGCGGAGATCAGCTCATTTTGTCCAAGTTTAATCATCAGCCGAGAGAGCTCTCCGGCCGTGGATTTTGGAAAGAGGGAAAGAGCATCGCGCCGCTCCTTGAATTGCATAGACAGCCCTTGAGCGGCATCAAATCGTTCGGTTACCTTCTTCCGAAAGGCTTCATCGTGGAGGTATTTCCGGGCATTGGCTAATACAGTTTCTCGAAACTCTTGCTTGCTAAGTTGCTGAAGCCGCTCGAAATGAGATGGAAAGGTGGTGTCTTGCACCACAGGGTTAATGGTGATATATAAACCGGAAAAGGGCAGAGGTTTATCGGTTTGTTTAACAGAAAGTAGTTCATATGTTCGGTTAATGGACTCACGACCCAACTTATAGTATAAAAAATCAGCTATGGCCAGATCATTGAAAATGACTGCAGTTTGTATCAGATCTTTAAGAGGAATCTGATCTTTACCAGTCAGCGAATTACTGCTGCGCATTGCTGACTTGGCATCTTCATGGTTTGAGAAATCAATATAGGGAAGCTGGTAGCG
>DATGUX010000099.1:0-2196 GCA_035300985.1 Fodinibius sp. | reverse complement strand
AGGCGCTACTTCAATGAGCGTTTGCATGATGCTTTCCGCAAAACGATCCTGCAGGCGTCCTTCAGCGGGATAGGTCATATACTGCTCCAGCACGTGCGTAAACGCATCGGTGATGCCGTTGGCCAGCTGGCGCTCAGGCACGGTGCGCACGGCTGTGGGATCCAGCACCGAAAATTGTGGAAACAGCCCCGGTCCGCCCATATCTAACTTTTCTTTCGTTTCCTTGCGAGACACCACCGCGCCGGAGTTCATCTCCGAGGCGGTAGCCGGCAGCGTCAATACCGTCCCGAAGGGCAGCCCTTCTTCTACGCGGATGGATTCCGACAGAAGATCCCAGGGCGAATCGCCCTCATAGCGCGCCGCACCCGACAGAAACTTCGTCCCGTCGATCACGGAGCCGCCGCCTACAGCCAACATAAAGTCAATATCCTCTTCCTCAATGACTTTCAGCGCATCCAGCAGCACTTCGTATTCCGGATTTGCCGGAATGCCTCCGAATTCAATGACCTCAAAATCATTCAGTGCTTCCGTTACCTGGTCATAGATACCATTTCGCTTGATACTTCCGCCGCCGTAAGTCATCAACACCTTGGCATCGGACGGGATTTCCTCCGCGATCTTTTCAATTTCTCCTTCGCCAAAAATTATTTTGGTTGGATTATAAAACTCAAAATTATTCATAATAGATGTTCTTAATGGTTAAACTTTCACAATCATTTTTCCTTTATTCTTGCCCTCAAACAGATCTAAAAATGCCTTGGGGATATTCTCGAAGCCTTCGACCGTGGTTTCAGAATACTCCAGCTTGCCTTCACTTAGCCACTGGGCCAGCTGCTGCACGCCTTTGGGAAATTTATCCTGATAATTGCCGACAATGAAACCCTGCATCTTTATACTTTTCTGTATCAGCATAGGTTCTACGCGCGGACCGGTGGGCACCGAGGTGGCATTGTAGTGCGCAATAGCGCCACAGTTTACAATGCGGCCGAATCGGTTCATATTTTGATGAACGCCGTCTGATATTTCCCCGGCGACATTATCGAAATAGACATCTACGCCATTGGGACATTTTTCAGCGACGGCGGCCGCCATGTCATCGGTTGTTTTATAGTTGACGCCGTCGTCAAAGCCGAATTTCGATTGCAGCATCTCTACCTTATCATCGGATCCGGCAATGCCCACGACGCGGCAGCCTTTAATCTTGCCGATCTGTCCGACCACACTGCCTACGGCCCCGGCCGCGCCGGAAACCACCAAGGTTTCGCCCTCTTTGGGCTTGCCGATCTGGGAAAGTCCCATATAGGCGGTAAGACCGGTCATGCCCAATATACCGAGGTAGGCCGAGAGCGACGCCGCATCCGCATCTACTTTCATAAGGCCTTCGCCGTCCGAAGTCTGAAACTCCTTCCACTCCAGCCGTCCCGATACAAAATCTCCTTCCTCAAATTTATCGTGCCTCGACTTAACAACTTGGGCAATTACACCACCTTCGATCGGCTTATTCAGCTCAAAGGGCGGCACATAGGATTCGCTATCATTCATGCGTCCCCGCATATAGGGGTCGACCGACACATATTTTGCCTCCAGCAGCAGTTCGCCTTCTGCCGGACTTGGTTTTTCCTGTTCTTCGAAATCAAAGTTTGATTCAGACGGTTTTCCCGTCGGTCTCTTCGCGAGTGTTATTACTTTATTCATCGTACGTTGTTTTATATTAGATTCTCAGTTTTAGCATTCTATTCAGCCTGGATGGCCCTCCACGCCATCTCAAAAGGAGGCTGATGGCTTTCTTCAGGCAACTGATATTCGCCGCGATCCTTCACTGCTGCGAAAAAGGAGATCGGATAAATGGCAAAAGCATATAGCATATAGGGGGACACATCCCGGATAATATTTTGCTCCCGCCCTCTTTCCCATAACTCCAATAGCGGCTGCAGATGCTCAAGACCCTTTTCTCGGACCTCTTCAGAAATCATGGGTGTGTTGTCGCACTGCGCCAGAAAAATGGCTTCCTGTACATATTTCATCTTATAATCCGTCATGTTTTTCCATACCTTTTCAAAGCCCTGCTTTACAGGCATATCTTCATCATAATTTTCAAAAGCGGCCCGGGTAAAAGATGATTTCACCTCCAGGTACAAACTATCAATCAGATCCTGTTTGTTGTCGAAATAAAGGTAAATAGTACCGGGAGATACG
>DATGUX010000098.1:0-2856 GCA_035300985.1 Fodinibius sp. | reverse complement strand
AATGCTGCTGCTGGAGGCCCTGTGCTGTATCAGCGAGAAGAGCGTTCGCAATATGGAGGAATATCGCTCGTATCTGAAGTCATACACCCAGCGGCTGCCGGTAAAGACGGAGCTGGTGTATCAGCATATTATCGAAGAAGGGGATCGTTTTGAGATGCAGCCCGGCTATAAAAATTTTCAGCCGGTTAAGGAAGGCGAGTGGATTGCTGCTGATCAGGATGGCAAAATATTAGCACAATGCGACGGTTATATTCTTATGCCTTTATATCAGGATCAGGGTGATGACGGCTTTTTCATCATTCGGGAGATAACAGAAGACTAATATCCCAAATAACCTCTGCCCCAATGTTCAGCTACTCTTTTTATCGAAGCTGACCTTAGTCACTCAAGTTAGTCAATAAATGCTTTTATATATTGATAACACATCTCTACACCCATCTCAAAGCCTGTCCCGACTACTGTCGGGGAGGGGATGAGTGGTATTTTTGCGTAACTACTGTTAGTCATATATTAAAAATGGCACATTAAAAAAGGGATCCAACAATGAGCTGGATCCCTTATAAGAGTAAGTATGAAAATTTAGCTATTCCTACTCTTCATCCATATAGGGATAGGTCCAATCTTTGGCTGCTACGGTTGTTTCTTTGATTGAGCGAACCGACATCCAGCGCATCAGGTTGGGCGCACTTCCGGCTTTGTCGTTGGTTCCCGATTTACGGGCGCCGCCGAAGGGCTGCTGGTTGACGATAGCCGCAGTGGGCTTGTCATTGATATAGAAGTTGCCGGCAGCCTGGCGCAAGGAATCTGCCATCTTTTTAAGGGTGTAGCGATCGCGGGCAAAGATAGCTCCCGTTAAACCGTAAGGCGAGGTATTGTCGCATACTTCGAGCATTTCCTCAAAGTCCTCGTCATCATAAACATAAGCCGTGAGCACCGGGCCAAAGATCTCTTCTTCCATCGTTTTGAAGTGAGGATCATGGGCCTGAACCAGCGTGGGTTCAACGAAATAGCCTTCAGAGTCGTCGTAGTTGCCTCCAAAGATGATTTCACCCTCATCCGAATCATTCACATAGTCGATATAAGAAGTGATATCATCGAAGGCGCTTTGGTCGATGACCGCACCCATAAAGTTTGTGAAGTCTTCAACGTCGCCATATTTGACATCCTTAACCTCATCCAGAAACTTATCCCGGAATTCAGGCCAAATAGATTTAGGAATATACATACGCGAAGCAGCCGAGCATTTTTGACCCTGGTATTCATAAGCTGCACGCAGCGCCGCTACCACCAAGGCATCTACATCAGCAGAGTTGTGGGCAAAGATGAAGTCCTTACCGCCGGTTTCGCCTACAATACGGGGATAGGTGTTGTACTTCTCGATATTATCGGCAATACTTTTCCACAGGTGCTGGAAGGTGCCGGTTGAGCCGGTAAAATGGAGGCCGGCAAAATGTTCACTTTCCAAGACAGGATTACCAACATCGGCACCGTTGCCCGGCAGAAAGTTGATGACGCCCTCCGGCATGCCTGCTTCATGAAGAACCTTCATGATAAAGTAGCTGGAGTAGATGGAGGAAGTGGCCGGTTTCCACAGCGCAACATTTCCGCAAAGGGCAGGCGCCAGAGGCAGGTTCCCCGCAATGGCGGTAAAGTTGAAGGGCGTTACGGCAAATATAAAGCCTTCAAGCGGACGGTATTCCATACGGTTCCACATGCCGTCCGGCGAATAGGGCTGATCTTTATACAGCTCCTGCAGATAATAAGCATTGAAGCGTAAAAAATCCGCAAACTCACCTACGGCCTCAATCTCTGCTTGGTAGGGCGTTTTAGACTGGCCCAGCATGGTGGAGGCGTTCATGGTCTGACGATAGGGACCGGTGACAAGGTCGGCCGCCTTCAGGAAGATTGCCGCACGCTCTTCCCACGGCAGATTACCCCATTCCTCCCGGGCCTCCTGGGAAGCCTCAATGGCCATATTGACTTCTTTTTCGCCACACAAATGTACCGTTGCCAGCTTGTGACTATGGTTATGAGGCATTACTACATCCTGTTGATTATCGGTTTTCACCTCTTTTCCACCGATAATGGCCGGTATTTCAATCTCCTGCTCTTTAAGCCGATTCAGTTCTTTTCGCAGTTCGTCTCTTTCGGGCGTTCCCGGAGCAAATGAATCGTATGGTTCATTCTCGGGTTCACGTATTTCAAAAAAAGCGTTAGCCATAATGAAGTTCGTTTTAAGTTAAAGATTGTCTTATATGATCTGTTTTTCTTGTGCTGAAAGGTACTAAAAATTTTGCATAATTGGAGGATGCCAACCGCTACTGTGCTTGCCTCCGTTTTAATATTCCACAAGCTTTTTCGGCCGTTTCAAAGGCTGACGAAACACAGTCGGGAACGGAAACGCCGCCTCTGAAGTTCCCCTCCAAAAGCAGTCCATCATGACTGTCTTCAAGGTCATCCATAACCTTTAGATACCGATCATATCCAACCTCATATTGAGGGATGGCGTGTTGCCATAGCCTATGGTGTGTGAAGACCGGCTGACCGTTTATTGACAGCAATTTCTTCAACTCCTCCTGGACCTTTCGTTTCAATTCTTTCTCGGGCAGCGAGGCCAGCTGCGGGTTACGCGATCCGCCAATAAAACAGCTAAGGAGATGACATCCCTCAGGAGCTCGACTCGGAAAGAGGGTCGAAGAAAAAAGCACTCCGAGCGTATCATAGTCTTCAGCGGCGGGGATAAGCATCCCGAAGCCGTCCAGCGGGTGCTGAACCTGATCCTTCCGGTAACCAAGGGCCAAACTGCTGACCGGCGCGTACGGAATGGAGCTCAGGCTTCTAAATTCCGAACCGAAA
>DATGUX010000097.1:0-2142 GCA_035300985.1 Fodinibius sp. | reverse complement strand
GCAATTTCTTCGGCTACTCTCCATCCCTCCTGGACTCCGGCCAGAATAAAATGAACATCCGGATGCTTCTTCGTCCACTCAATAGCGTTAAGAATATCTTTTTTACGATCGACGGAAATGATCACGGGAAGGTTGCCGCTCATAACCTCACGCATGGCCTCCATCTTCTTGTTGGTATCCGGCATCTTCATCTCTGCATTATTCTTATCGTAAGAATTAAGCATCTTCTGATAAAAGGCTGCTCGTTTCCAAAATTCATTTAACTGATCGATATTCTTTTTATACTCTTTAGCTATCTTTTCTTTGTCACGATCGTCCCAGGACCCTCTTTTTAGTGCAGACGGCCAGTTTAGATGTAAAGCGGCATTAGGTTTAACCGCCATAGAATCCGGTGAATAGCCGTAAAGATCGATAAGCGTAGCCTTGCCGGACAAGCGACCCGATACCGGCAGTGAGATAACATGCGTCACGCCATTGACGCGGGTAACCGGAATGCTTGCGCTGCTGGGATTAATAGCGGTAAAAGCTCGCACATGAGGATTGAATTCGCCCAGCTCCGCCTGATCTTTGGTCTCCGCCACTGAACCAATCTCCTGCAGGCCCAGCTGTGTGCCGGCATCCATAAAGCCGGGATACAGGTGCTTTCCCTGTGCATCTATTCGTGAATATTCTGCCGTTATTTTTGGCTTTTGGCCGACATACACAATTTTTTCTCCCCTGATAAGCACGGTGCCATTATCTATCACCCCATCAGTGACGGTGTGAATGGTAGCATTCGTAATGGCAAACATGCCATATTCGGCTTTCTCCGTTATTTGAGCGTACCCGCTTGTCGCATATAATAGAAGTGCTGTCCCTAACCAAATGAACTTCATTCGCTTCATCATAATAATTTCGTCTTAATCTTTTAATTGGTTGCCTGGCCAAGCTGAACACCCTGCTGCGTAAATCGTATTTCAGCACCTTGCATACAGGCATCTCCTTGTCGGCCGCCTTCATTGTACCAGCGTCGGTGAGCTGTCTCAAACTTAGCTTCTGCAATAACATCAAGTCGCATATCATCGGGATCTTCCTCGCGATCAAAGTATTTTTTGCCATCGATAAAAGTTTTCTCAGCCTTGCTGTAGATACTCAGCGGATGCCCGCTCCAGATAGCAACATCACCCTGCTTCCCGACTTCGATGCTGCCTACCTTTTCGGCAATGCCAAGCTGCTTAGCAGGATTGATCGTAATCATCTTCAGTGCATCTTGTTTGGAGGTCCCGCCATAATGTACCGTTTTGGCGGCCTCGTGATTCAGGTGCCGAATCAGTTCACCGCTATCAGAATTAATGCTGTTGGCAATTCCGTTAGCATTCAGGATAGAAGCATTGAAGGCAGTAGAGTAATATACTTCAAACTTATAAGCCCACCAGTCTGAGAATACCGAAGTATAGGCATTGTGTTTGCGCAGCTCAGGAGCAATCTTAAAGGCCTCATTGGCATGTTGAAAAGTGTAGTTTTTAATGCCGTAATCATCAAATACGCGCATGAGCATCAAAATTTCATCAGCACGGTACGAATGGCAATGAAACCAGGATATCACCTTCAATAATATCGACCAGTGCCTTCATGCGCAGGTTCTTGGCCACGGGCACTGGCGGTTCGGACTACTGGCCGGCCTCATAAGCTTTCCGGGCTTCCAAATAATTGTTTCGATTTCTTTGATAGTCCAGTGCGGCATCAAAATGGTCGCGGATGACCTGCTCAACGCCCATCCGGGTGCGCGGCTGCACTCCAAAACCCTGGCCGTGCACCCGCGTAGGATTTTCGCCGAGTGCAAATTTGATAGTCTGCGGAGCTTCCTCAAAGCGGAGTCCATCCATGCCGGACCCGTAACGCAATTTCATGGTTTCATTCTGCCCGCCAATAACATTTGCCGAGCCGTGCATCAGATTGATGGTCGTTACGCCTCCTGCCAGTGCCCAATACATATTGATGTCATTGGGATTGATGGACTCTTCCATCGTCACCTCTGCCGTAACGGGATTGGTCCATTCGTTGACATCAACCGCAGCTATATGCGAGTGAGCATCAATAATGCCGGGCATCACGTATTTGCCCGAAGCATCAACAGTTTTAACACCCGCAGGGGCGGACAGG
>DATGUX010000096.1:0-15046 GCA_035300985.1 Fodinibius sp. | reverse complement strand
CGCCTCGCAATGGACCCGCTTTATCAAAGAGAAAATACACCGTCTGCTGGACGAAGAGAATATGTGGGGTTTGGCACTATTGTCTTTTATCGTCGTATTTCGGGAGGCTTTTGAGTCGATCTTATTTCTCTCCTCAATCAGTATGAAATCTACCACAGCCAGTAATGCAGGCATTCTGCTGGCGCTTATAACGGTGGCCATCGTGATTGCAGCGCTTGGTTATATTTATCAGAAAGTGACGAAAAAAATCCCCATACGCCAGCTGTTTAGATACTCTTCTCTCATGCTGGCTATCCTGGCCTTCATTCTTATCGGTAAAGGTGTTCACAGCCTGGCGGAAGCGGGCTACCTCAATATATCCAGTCTGCCTATTGATTTAAGTATTCCTATGCTGGGATTTTATCCCACTTGGCAAACCGTTCTGGCCCAAATCGTTATTTTGTTTGTCATTGCGGGGCTCTGGTACTACAGCAATCGTTTGGGAGCGCCTCAGCGAGTTAAAAGCGGCTGATAAAAGACGGCCTTCTTATGGTTGAAGCGCTAATCCTTTTGAGATATCGCTGTTAACCATCCGCCCTTTGGGAGTAAGGACAAATTGCCACTGATGGTTTTTGCGGGCCCGGAAGCTGCCAGCGGAGCAAAGCAGGTAATACTCCCACATACGATAGAACTGATTGGAGTAATTTTTTTTAAGTTCATCCCAGTGGCTCTTCAGGTTGTCGTACCAAGCCATTAGGGTGCGGTCATAATGGGGACCGTAATTATCCCACTCTTCCATTACAAACAGGCCTTCTGCTGCCAGGCTAATTTGCCGCATGGAGGGAATCATGGAGTTGGGAAAGATATACTTTTCAATCCAGGGGTCGGTATTTTGGACTGATTGATTGCCGCCGATAGTATTTAATACGAAGATTCCGCCCTCGGTAAGGCATCGGGCAACGGTTTGCATAAAGGTGCGGTAATTTTTGACGCCCACATGTTCAAACATGCCCAGCGAAACGACTTTGTCAAAAGATTCGTCAATATCACGATAATCCTGCAGGCGAATTTCAACGGGAAGTTCCTGGCAGCGCTGTTGTGCCAGCTTTTGCTGCTCTTCCGAGACGGTGAGTCCAACAACTTCCACATCGTAATGTTCGGCGGCATATTGGGCAAAGCTTCCCCACCCGCACCCAATGTCCAGCACACGCTGTCCGGCAGAGAGTTCGGCTTTTTGGCAGACCATATCCAGCTTCTGGATTTGAGCTTCTGCAAGGTTTTTTGCGCCATTCATCCAATAGCCGCAGGTATAAACCAGCCGCGGGTCCAACATAGCCCGGAAGAGATCGTTGCCGGTGTCGTAGTGCCGATCACCGATTTCGAAAGCCTTATTCCTGGCCTGATTATTTCGAAGCAGGGATTTTAGGATGAGCCCGGCCATTGACCAGTTAATGATGACGCTGTGGTTAAGTTTAACTCGCAGGAAGCGGGTAAAAAATTGGTCGAGGGCCGGCACATCCCACCAGCCATCCATATAGGCCTCTCCTGCACCGATTGAACCTTCTTTAAGTACTCTCCAGTAGAGCTGCTCATCATGAATGGTGATATCCCATGGGCGGTCGCCGTTGATCCGGATATCAGCTTTTGCCAGCAGTTGCTCAATTTTTTGTTTAACAATATCCATGGTAATTAATTTTCATTAGTCTCAAACTCTTAACATAAACAAATTAGTGGGCTATAACGATCGATTTGCACTTCTCTTCCGGAGCTATACATAATTCTGCACAAGAATTACATAAAGGTATAAGTGTTACTGGAATGCCTTTCATACCTTGGAAATGGCATCAATAAATGCCGTCGGACCTTTCAAATTAGAAGGAAAGTTTTGGTTAAATCGGACCGTCGATGTTGTACAAACAACCAGCTTTTAAAATCAGCAGCAAGACCATTATATGAACACTTTTATACGCAAATATAAGGAAGCAGTAATCGCCGCAGTTTTTTTATCGGTTGCTTTAGTTATGCAGTTTGTTGTACAAACAGGGGCAACGGTATACCTGGTATGTTATGGTATTTCGTATATAGCTGTAGGCGGTCCGGTGTGGCTTAAAGCCTTTCGGTCTATCAAGAAGGGCACCATTTTCAGTGAGTTCCTGCTTATGGGCATTGCTACGGTCGGGGCTTTTGCCATCGGGGAATATGCTGAGGGCGTTGCGGTTATGCTGTTCTATATGATTGGCGAATATGCTCAGCATGGAGCGGTGCATCGTGCCCGGCATTCCATTGAAAAGCTGATCGACCAGCAACCGGATGAGGCTACGGTAGAGCGCAATGGCGAGACGGAGCGGCTACATCCATCCAAGGTTCAGCAGGGAGAAGTCATCCGTGTAAAGCCGGGCGAAAAGCTGCCCCTGGATGGCGAACTGCTTACTGAAAAAGCCTCCTTCAATACGGCCGCGCTGACGGGTGAATCGAAGCCGATGAGCCGAACTGCCGGCGAGGAGGTCTGGGCCGGATCAATTAACCGCGACAGGCCGGTTCGCATTAAAGTGACCAGCGGATATCAAGATACCAAGCTGTCCAATATTTTAACCTTGGTGCAGGAAGCCGCCCAGCGAAAGGCGCCGACCCAGAAGTTTATCACGCGTTTTGCCCGCGTTTATACGCCCATCGTGGTATGGCTGGCTGTGGCACTGACCTTTCTGCCCTATCTGTTTGTAGAAAGTTATGTATTTCAGGATTGGTTTTATCGGGCGCTTATCTTCTTAGTGGTTTCGTGTCCCTGCGGCCTGGTCATTTCAATTCCTCTCGGTTACTTTGGGGGTATTGGAGCGGCCTCACAAAATGGTATTTTACTCAAAGGATCGGACTTTTTAGATCAACTGCGAAAGATGAAAACGTTATTTATAGACAAAACGGGAACCCTTACCGAAGGAACATTTGAGGTGCAGCGGATTGATACCGTCAACGGCTTTGACCGCGATGAGCTATTGATGATGGCTGCCTCGCTGGAGCAGCAGTCTTCTCATCCTATTGCAGATGCCATTCTTGGCAGCATCAACGGACAGTCTTTGCCGGAAGTGTATGAACAGCAGGAAATTGCCGGAAAGGGACTGAAGGGAATGGTAGGCAATCGGGAGGTGCTGGCTGGAAATCGCGACCTGCTCACCCAGCATCAGGTTGCCGTTACCAATGGGTTTTCTGATGCTCCCTATACCTATATTCACGTAGCGGTGGACGGCCTTCATGCCGGTACGATCAGC
Source organism: Fodinibius sp. (assembly GCA_035300985.1). GTDB lineage: Bacteria > Bacteroidota > Rhodothermia > Balneolales > Balneolaceae > Fodinibius. The sequence goes on along the minus strand of DATGUX010000096.1, from coordinate 11,804 downwards.
ATAGCTGACCGGGTGAAAGATGACAGCAAGCGGGCCATTCGCGCGTTGAAAGAGAAAGGAATCGACCGGATGGTGATGCTTTCAGGAGATCACCCGGAGGTAGTAGCTCACGTAGCTGAAACAATCGGAGTGGATGAAGCACACGGCAGCCTTCTGCCCGATGGAAAATATAAGTACGTGCAAGAAAGTCTGGATTCTGACGGAACCGTGGGTTTTGTCGGCGACGGCGTAAATGATGCGCCCGTCATTGCACTGGCGGATGTAGGCATTGCTATGGGCGGCATTGGATCTGATGCGACGATCGAAACGGCCGATGTGGTTGTGCAGACCGATCAGCCCTCCAAAATACCGCTGGCGATCAATATTGCCAACTTCACCCATCGTATTGTTTGGCAGAATATCGGCTTTGCTTTGGGCATCAAACTACTGGTAATGGGACTGGCGACCATTGGTATGGCTACCATGTGGGAGGCTATTTTTGCCGATGTGGGGGTTGCACTGATTGCAATAGCCAACGCCATTCGTATCCAGCACAAATATGCACCTGACTCATCCACATCAGTCTGGTCCGCTTTTACAGAGACTGATACTTTATCTGAAAGCGAGCCTGCCCCCTCCTGCTGCGATAGCCACTGACAAGGCGAGCGGGGCCGCAGGTTTCCGGATGCTTTTCTGGGATAAATTGTGTTACTTACCTTTACATTCCAATTAATATCGGAGGGTGTTTATGAAAAAGGTAACTCTTTGTCTCGTCTTGATTGCTTTCATCGTAACCGGAACGGCCTATTCCCAGGTTTCTACCGGCAAATATAAAAAGATCGACTATATCCATATTGATTCAGATCAGCTTTCTTTGTTTTTGGACAAAGCCAAAGAGGCTTTGAAGGAGACCTACCAGCAACTGGTTGATAAGGGGGATTTGCTTGGCTGGGAACTCTATTATGTTGAGTATCCCGGTGGTGAGAGAAGCAAATATAACTTTATCAGCGTTGCCTCTGCTTCCAAACTAACGGCCTTTGAAAAACTGTTTTCACCCATAAACAGTCGTGGTCTTATTCCCTCATCGGATGATCAATTCTCAGAATCACAGGTTGAGCGTAGCTTAATTAAATCTGAACTCTGGATGGTAGAAGACCGCCTGGTCGATTCTACGGCAACCTTACCGGCTGAATATCTTCAGATAGACTATATGAGCGTAACGCCGGGTAAAAGTTCCGACTATTTAATGCTGGAAGACGAACTGGCTAAACCCATCCATATTAAACGAATGGGAAAAGATATTATGGCCGGCTGGGAGGTTTATTCCCTCATCTCGCCGGGCGGCAAGAGCTATGGATATAATTATGCTACGGGTAACTTCTATAATAGTCTGGCCGACCTGGAGTATAGCTTTGATGATGAAGTCATCAATCAGAATATGGGATCCAATGCCAATATCCCCGAGCTTCTTAATACCGTTTACAGCACGCGTGACCATATAAAGGCGGAGCTGTCAAGGTTGGTTGCCCATACTGATTAACAATCGCAATCCAAGGTGTTGTAATATTGCCTGTTCGCTTAAGGAAGTGCTATGCCTAACACTACCCGTTGTCCAACGAAAACTTGCCCGGTCCCAGCAGGAAGATAATGAAAAAGCTTACTAAGTAGATTAGCGGAAGTTCAATTCCTGCAAAGCCATCACCGGATGGCAGGTGGTGAAAGAGTACTGCTACCGCCATATTTAGAACCAAAATGAGCGCTGCCCCACGGGTCCAAAAGCCAATAAGAACCAGAAAGGCGCAGATGGCTTCAGCTAAGGTCGCGAGGATGAGCGAAGCCTCCGGGCCAATACCCAGAGGGTCAAGAAATTGAAAATTACCTCCCAACACATTCATGAGCTTGCCAAAGCCATGATGGTAGATCATCAAAAAAGCCGTAGCAATACGCAACAGCGCGGCTGTAGTTTTGGTGTCAATAAACTGAGTTAAAGCCGAAGATTTGAGTGGACTTGCCATAATAGTATACTATTTGTGGTTGGTAACATATCTAAAAAAGATAATTTTAATATTAAATCCAATTCTAATTTTAAGCCTTTTGTTAAAAAAGCATATGGTTGATTAACGCCATTTTAGGAAGAGAGGGCTTATTAAAATGATATCTGAGTTTAGGTAATAAAATCCTTATTTTCGTTGGTTTTTGAAATAAAGTACCAGATAAACAACCTATGGAAAACCCTCCGCTTCCTTCCTTTTTGCAAATTCCGGGCCGTTCAACCAAGAGCCCGCTGATGCCCTACGGCACTACCCTGCTGTGGGCCGGAATTATTGGAATTTTGGGAGGTTGTATTGCTACAGTATACTATTGGATATTGAGCGGAGGCTTGTATGTGGTATGGGATTTGGTTCACCCTGCATTGAGTGCGGCCCTGCATTTTGCCTGGTCGGATCAGGTAGCGCTGGTTTTACTTACCTTGGGCGGCGGAACGATTGTAGGTCTTTCGGTTTATTGGCTATGCTCGCCGGGTGAGATATCAGCGGTGGTCAATAATATCCACATCAAACGAGGCCGGATGGACTATAAAGAGAATCCGGCCATGGCAATCAACTCATTAGTTAGTATAATTTTTGGCGGAAGTGCCGGCCCGGAAGCTCCTCTGGTACAGTTGATTGGCAGTAATGGAAGCAAGCTGGGGGAAAAGCTACATCTGCATGGCGATCTTATCCGGACCTTTACTTTCTGTGGAATGGCGGCCGCACTGGGGGCTTTTTTCGGGGCTCCCATAGGCGGGGCGCTCTTTGCGCTGGAGATTCCTCACAATCGGGGGCTGGAGTATTATGAAGCCCTTATTCCATCGGTGATATCGGCTCTGACCTCTTTTATGGTTTTCCGTACTTTTATTGGATATGACGGGGCTCTCTATCATCTTCCCCAGCTTTCCAACCTGTCGATGTCGGCGATCTTTAAGGGTGCGCTGATGGGGATCATAGGCGGTGGCATTGCGGTTATATTTATTTATCTGTTTCGAAAGATTGAAGATCTGTTAGCGCCTTTAAGTAACAGGCCAATATTGCTTGCTGCTCTGGGCGGCTTGTCGATAGGTGTGATTGCCGCATTCTTTCCGGCTGACTTTGTAACTACGCCCCTTTTCTGGAGTGAATATGAGATCGTCGATCTGCTTGATGGTATTACCGCCCTGCAGACCTCCTATTCTGTTTGGGGTGTGGTGGGGCTGCTTGCCCTTTTGATGCTTGCTAAAATGCTTTCCATCGGTTTTACGCTGCACAGCGGGCTTCGGGGCGGATTTATCTTTCCCCTCTTTTTTATTGGTGCCGCGGCGGGTATAGCTATCTCCATGGTAACCAATCAGTATATCCCCTTTTCTATTTCAATCATTGGGCTGATGGCTGCCGTAAATGTAGGCGTTACTAAAACTCCGATCAGTACCAGTGTAATTTTGATTAGCCTTACCGGAGGTTCTCTCTTTCCGGTTGTGGCCGTAGCCAGTCTTGGCAGTTATATTTGTACGGAGCGCGTGCGGCTGATCCGAACTCAGCAGCACCGCAAGGATAACCCCTCTCCGATGCACCGCGTATGGCGCTGGAAGGAGGACTGATTATCCGCTGGTATAGCAACTGAAGATTAGAGAGCTTTGAAATACTTCCTCTCCAACCTCTCTTAATTCTTTAGGAGGGGTTGGAGAGGTCAAAACACAGGCTTCTCAAAGCCCCCCGATCACATAATAATTATCGGATTACTTTTGTAAGTGGCCAATCAGCCATTTTAAATCTCAGGGTTGATAACGCAGAAAGCTTGACACGGCGGAGATTTCCCAAAGATTACTCATATATTAACCTTAAGCTCCGTATCAGGTAGTTTCGTACCTTCCTCCCCTCCTTTCAGGTAGAAATTGAACCATCGCATCATCCGCATATTATAATCGTAGCGCGCCGTTGCATTTTTATTGCCGTGACCTTCTTCCGGATAGAGCACCAGGCGGACCGGAGTATCGGTGCGCGTTTTAATATGGCGATATAATTCATAAGATTGGCTGGGATCAACGCGGGTATCTTCCTTGCCGGCCATAATAAGCAGCGGGGTGTCCGCCTGTCCGGCATAATAGATGGGACTGCGCCTTAAGAAGGATCCGTAATCTTCCCATATACGCTCGCGTGCATGCACCAAGAAAAGCTCTTCCGGAATATCACTGGTTCCCCATTTGGATATATTGTTGCTGATGCCCACAAACATAACGCCTGCCGCAAAACGGTTAGTGTAGCGAGTAGCCATCCAGCCGGTAGCATAACCACCGTATGAGCCTCCGGTTACGCCAATACGGGCAGAGTCGGCAATACCTGCCTTAATCAACTCGTCAACGCCGGCAACAATATCGTCAAACTCAGCTCCTGCCATATCGGCCTGACTGCTTTTAGCAAATGCTTCGCCCCGGCCGGTACTGCCCCGGTAATTAGGATAAAAGACAAAAAATCCATCTCCGGCTGCCACTTGGCCGGGACTGGAGTAGCTCGTTAGCCATCCGTTATTATAGTGGCTTTCAGGACCGCCGTGTACCGTGGTTATCAGCGGATATTCTTGCCCTCCTTCGAAATCAACAGGATATATCAGAATGCCCTGCAATTTGGTGCCGTCTTGAGCCTTCCAGCTAACGGCTTTCTGTGTGCCGAAGGATACCTCAGTCAGCCACTTATTATTATTGGTCATACGGCTGAGGGTGCTGTCTTTTCGCTGAAATTTATAAAGTTCATTCGGGTGGACGGAAGAGTCGGCAATGAAGACAAGGCTGCTGTCGCCGGCGCGAGCAAACTGTTCCAGTGAGGGGCCGCCGCGGCCAATAATCGGCTGCATATTAGTGCCGTCAGCATTGATTGAACCGTAGGTAGACCACAGGCCCTCGCTGGTTAAATAACGTAATGAGGTACTGTCAGCCCAGGCAACCTGCTCAAACTTACCCTTGTATTGAGGCTGCAGCTGCGTTGGTTCTCCCCCTTTGGCGGAGACAATCAGCAGCCGTCCGGCAATGGGATCATTAATATCAGCAGCGGCGAGCATAGCCAATCGGTCTCCGTCGGGGCTCCAGGCAATCTTCCCAAGCTTGCCCCTGTGACTAACCTTTCCAAAAACTTTTTCACCGTGATGATCAACAATCATCACCTGCTGGGCCATATAGTAGTCGTCCACTTTGGGCGTGGGAGCTACGGCAATGGCCAGCTTCTTGCCGTTGGGACTCCAGTGCATCTGGTATAATGACCCTTTCACCTGCATTTGATGCAGAGGATGATTTTGCTTGCCAAGATTGGTAACAAAGCCGCGGATCTGCTTAAGATTTTCCTCATAGATTTGAGGATTATAGGGAAGCGGAGATTCCGGATCCTCCGTTGTGTCGGGAGCCATAAAAGCCAAATGGTTGCCATCGGGGGCCCATGAATAGCCTTCAATGGAGGTATCAAAGGAAAAAATGGGCTGAGCATTTCCTCCTGAAACGGGAATTTCCATTAAAGCATTGGTCTCATCGCCTTCGCGCTTGCCTAAAAAAGTGATGGTCTGCTTGCCCGGCCGAAAAGCAATATCATTGACATCCATTGTTTTTATGAACGGAACGGTATTACCCGAACTAAGGTCAAGCAGAAATAAATGATCTTTAGCCGGCTCGTTTTCCTCACGCGGATCGGCCTGTTTACTCACCGTATAGGCCACTTTAGCCCCGGAAGGAGAAATAGCTACATCTCTGACCTGCTGTATTTGTGCTACTTGCAACGGGCTTAGCCCCTTATCTGTTGCCGTTTGAGCCGTCAATAAGCCGGGAAAAAGGGCTAAGATGAACACCAAAAATAGGAGGTCGCGAGTTTTCTGAAATAACATAGCAGATCTGAAATTTAGTTATAGTATTGCACACTAATAGATACGACACATTTTAGATAATTACAATATTATGCAGATCGCCGGAAGTTTTCAATGACACATTCTTTAATAGAACCCTTTGTAAAACCCACCTTCTGGAAGGAGTTCTACGCCTGGGGCGATAGTGGAACTCTCCTTTAAGCCCTATGAAATGGTTTTCTTTAAGAAGCGGCCTTTTTAAGGTATAGATTTTGCAAAGAGCTCTAATAACGTAGTTAAGTTTATTGCCAGGCCGGACTATTTACCCAACATACGGTTTAGGTATCTGTCAGGAGTCTATCTCAAAGCTAAGGGTGAAGCTGCTTCCCGCTTCTGAAGAAATATCCAGCCGGCCGTCAAGTTGTGTGGTTAGCGTGTTGATGAGCGTCATGCCCAGCGTAGATTCGTCTTCAATATTAAAATCATCCGGTAGACCTGCACCGTCATCTTCAACGGTTATTTGAACCATTTTATTTTCCTGCCTAAGCGTTATACGGATACTTCCGCACGAATTATTCGAAAAAGCGTGTTTATAGCTATTGGTTAAAAGCTCATTGATTAGCAGTCCGCAGGGTATGGCTTGGTTGACTGTTAGCAGAACATGGTCTAAATCTTTTTTAACAGAGATATTTTGATCGGTGCGTGCCAGCGAATTGGTCATTGTACCCAGCAGATCGTCAATATACTGATCAAAGGCGATTTCTGAGAAGGTATCCGAGCGATAAAGCTTTTCGTGCACCATAGCCATCGACTGTATGCGTGATTGACTCTCGCGAAGCTTCTCAGTCAGCCTTTGATCATTGGCGTTAAAAGCCTGCATATCCAGCAGACCCGAAATGATAGCAAGATTATTTTTGACACGGTGGTGAATTTCGGCCAGCAGTGTTTCTTTTTCCCGCAGTGAGCGTTGAGTTTGGTCTTTATACGCTTTATGAGCGGTATTATCGCTGATATACACAATCAGAAGTTCTGTTTCTTGTCCACTTTGATACAGTTGGGCATGAACCTCTGCGGGGAATGTGCTGCCATCGCGCTTACGATATGTTCGTTCTAAGGTTTGATCACCTGATTTCCGGATCGCAGTAACAATAGAATCCCAACTTTGCTGTTTATTACCGGATCTTAGCTGCTGAACATTCATCTCCAGCAGTTCTTGGGTGCTATATTGAAAAAGCTCACAAGCACGCTTATTGCAGTTTAGAATGTGGCCATTTCCATCAATTTCAAAGATGGCATCAAAGGAAAGCTCAGCAAAAGCGCGGTACAATTGTTCGCTTTCCTCCAGCCGATGTTCAGTCTTTTTACGTTCCGTAATATCACGGTTGATGCCAATCCAATATTCGTAGTCCTTTTCGGGGGCTGGAAAGGGGGCCAGACTTAGCTCAACCCAGAAAGGAGTGCCGTCCTTTTTATAGTTGATCCACTCCTCGTGCAGTGACTGATGGTCGCAAATTTGATCATTAACTCTTTTGATAATTTTTGATGATGTCTTTTCACCATGTAGGAAGGTGGGAGCTTCTCCAAGCACTTCGCTGGCCTTATAGCCCGTAAACTGCTCAAAAGCCTCATTGACAAAGGTGATTTTGCTATCCAGGGGAGCTTTTTGGGGAGCTTTGGAAATGATGACAAAGTCATTAAGATTCTCGAGTGCTTTCTCCTGCAGCTTAAGGGTTTCGTGCTGATTTTTAAGTTTCCGGTTGGCCGAAATAAGCCGGGTGGTTCGTTCTTTGACACGTTTTTCCAACGTTTGGTTGAGTTCCCTAAGCTTGGCTTCGGCTTTTTTTTGAGCTGTAATATCAAAAGAGGTGCCGGCAATTGATTCGGGCTTACCATCATCGTCTGTTATCAGTGCCAGTTCATCTCTGATCCAAATATAATGTCCCTTTGCATGTTTAAAGCGAAACTCTACCATCGTTTGTTTTTGTCGGGTGGCTTTATGGTATGCTGTTTTGACTTTTTGAAGCTCATCCGGATGGACGCGGTCCAGCCAAAGCACGTTGTTATTTAGAAAACGCTCTTTGGGAAATCCCAGAATTTTCTGCACGTTATCACTCATATAACGAATAGGAAATCCTTCGCTAATATCACAATGATATAAGAAGATCGAGCTGGTTTCCAGTAGCTTCTCAAAAGGAAAGGATTGCACCTCGTTATAGTGGCTGTTTGGCATGAGCAATGATAAAATTTAAAAACAGTTGTAATTAATTACCACACTTAGGTATTATAATAGGATTGACACTTATATTAAAAAATTTTAAGTAAAAGCATGGGTGTTTAAATAAAAAATTATCTGAGGCTTCGTCCCGGGACTAACAGAAGAAAGTTTTAAAATCCAAGGTTTTCATTAAGACCATGGAATGAACTTCTTCTTATTACCTCGGGGCTTTGGCCCGAGGATTGTTTATTTAGCGGAAAATAATATGAAGCGAATTAATATGTGGTCGGGTCCCCGGAATATATCTACGGCAATGATGTATGCTTTTGCACAGCGCCCGGACACGCACGTAGTGGATGAGCCTTTTTATGCCCACTATTTAGATCAAAGCGGAATAGAACATCCGGTCCGTGAAAAGGTACTGGCCCGCCACTCTACAGATGCTGCGGATGTGCTGGACCAGCTGCTGTCCGTAAATTCCGATAAAAAGATGCTGTTTATAAAGAATATGGCTCATCACATGATTGCAATGGATCCAGAGCTGGCCGTGCTGGTGGAGAAATGTGAGCCCGTATTTCTCATTAGAAATCCGCGGGAGATGCTGCCTTCCCTTGATCGAAAATTAAGTAGACCTACGCTGCGTGATACGGCTTACAAGCAGCTATATGAGCTTTTCGAGATGAGAAGGCAGTCAGGGCAGAAATGTTGTGTCATAGATTCGCAAGAGCTACTGAAGGCTCCGCGCAAGGTGCTCTCAACCTTGTGCAGCTGTCTGGATATTTCTTTTGATGAACAGATGCTTCACTGGGAAAAGGGCGGACGGGAGGAAGACGGTATCTGGGCCGATTATTGGTACGGCAGCGTACACAATTCTACGGGATTTATGCCCTACCAGCCTCCATCAAATTCTTTTCCTGAGCACCTAAATCCACTTTTAACGCAATGTAAGCCGTATTATAATAAGATGTTTGTACATGCAATAAAGGCAAATTCCTAACCGCCAGATTACTGTAAAAAAATCATTCAAAAAAAACCTGCGTTATGAGCACTCATATGACCGACCTCGATCCTAAAAACAAAGAAATAAAAATATGGATAGGAGATCGGCTTTTTGATCGGGAAGATGCCAAGATCTCCGTTTTTGACAGCTTGGTACAGGGCGGAGATGGAGTGTGGGAGGGGCTGCGCGTCTATGACGGGCGGATTTTTGCGCTCGATGAGCACCTGCAGCGCCTGCAAAACTCTGCTCATGCTATGGCTTTTAAGGAGGTGCCGTCCAATGAGGAGATCAAAAAGGCACTTTTTACAACGCTTGAAGCTAATGGGATGCGCGATAAAGCCCATATCCGGTTAACGCTAAGCCGCGGAGAAAAAATTACTTCTTATATGAGCCCTGAGGTAAATAGATCGGGACCCACATTGATTGTTCTGGCTGAATGGAAAAAAATGCTGCACGGCGAAAAATCCGGACTGAAGCTCATCAGTTCGTCGATTCGGAGAAATCCCCCGCAGTGCATCGACTCCAAGATCCATCACAACAATTTGATCAATAATATTTTGGCTAAAATTGAGGCTAATGCTGCCGGCGCGGATGGCGCGGTGATGATGGATATAGAGGGCTTTGTTTCGGAAGTAAATGCCACCAATATCTTTTTTGTGCATAACGGGAAAGTCACAACGCCCCATGCGGATAGCTGTTTGCCGGGAATTACCAGGCAAATAATTATTGATTTGTGCAGAAAGGATGAGATTCCGGTACAAGAGAAGAGAATTAGTATGACGGAGATGTATACGGCCGATGAATGCTTTACTTCGGGAACGATGGGAGAGCTGTCGCCGGTCAGGGAAATTGACGGCCGGCTAATTGGCCAGGGAAAACAAGGGCCGGTAACCCGGCGGCTGCAACAGCTGCATCAGGAATTGGTTAAAACAACCGGCGAACCCCTGCCTTTTTAGTGTATGGCTGCTGACCTTTCTTCAAAAGATATTGTAATTTCGAGTTGCAATCTTATAGTACGATTTGGAAGTAATACCGAGATTAGATTTCCCGAAATCAATGTGCCCGCGGGCAAACATACCGTCATAAAAGGAGAATCGGGCTCCGGTAAAAGCACGCTGCTAAAGTCAGTGCTCGGTTTCATCAGACCCGTTTCCGGTACAATTACCTTTAGAGAGCGTAAAGCTGATAAAAGCATTCGAAGGCAGACCGCATGGCTGCCGCAGGATCTGCATCTCGGCCAGGGAAGGGTTAAAGAAATTATGGCCAAGCCCTTTCAGTTTGCCGCCAATAAAAGCCGATTCGTCGATGACGAAAGTTGCCGGGAAATACTCCGCAATCTTGGGCTTGGGGACGAAGTTTTTGAGAAGAGGCTGCGGGATCTTTCAACGGGGCAGCGACAACGGATAGGCCTTGGGATATGCTATTTGTTGGATAAGCCGATCCTGCTGCTTGATGAACCGACCTCAGCACTGGATAAAGAGTCAAAGCAAAAGGCAAGCCGAATATTGCTTGAGCATACAAATAAAACGGTACTCTCAACCTCGCATGACCCATTTTGGATAGAGCAGGCGGATAATATTATAGAACTGGACTGATGGAAATCATTGATCTTTCCTGGTGGCAGCTGGGTTTATCATTCTTAATTCTGCTGCTGCCGGCTTATATACTCTGGAAATACCGTACGGGATTAAATAAAAAACTGCTTACGGCCTCATTGCGGATGGTCCTGCAGCTTCTTTTTGTCGGTTACTATCTGGAATATCTTTTTGAATACGACAATCCATGGATAAATACAGCGTGGATTATTGTTATGGTAGCGGTAGCCGATTTTGCAACCATCGATCGCAGCGATTTGCGCCGCCGGTGGTCGCTGTTGGTCCCTATCTTCTTTTCCACCTTTTTGGGTATCATTGTCATTGATCTGTTCTTTTTACAAGCGGTAATTCAGCTCCCGACCTTATTGATGGCCCAGTACACCATTCCCATTACCGGCATGGTGTTGGGCAACTGTCTTCGCAGCAACGTTATTGGTATCAATGCTTTCTATTACAGCCTCAGTGATCATAAGGAACGCTACCAGTTCTATCTTGCCTGCGGGGCTTCCAGGAATGAGGCACTACAGCCCTTCATCAGCGAAGCACTACAGAAGTCCGCCAATCCCACACTGGCCTCGATGGCTACCATTGGATTGGTTTCGTTGCCCGGAATGATGACAGGCCAAATTTTGAGCGGCAGCTCTCCTCTGATTGCCATTAAATATCAGATTATGATTATGGTTGCTATCTTCTCGGGAACTATTCTTTCGGTCTATCTAGGCCTTGTTTTCACAAACAAGATGGTGTTTGAGAGCACCGATATGCTCGATGAGTCTATTTTAAAGAAATAACCTGAATTATTTTGCGATAAGGGAGCTTTGAAATACTTCCTTATAAACCCCTCTTAATTCTTTAGGAGGGTTTTGCCTGCTCTACGAAACTTTAGCGCAGTAGAGGGGAGGTCAAAACACAGGTTTTCAAAACCCTCGGTAATCCGATGATGTGTAAGCTATTGGAATGGTATAGGGTAATAAAAAAGCCATTCTCGCTATATTCATCACCAATTTATGAAACAGATCGAAACAAGCCGGCACAGTTTTCAAATTGTTCGGCACTGGCCATGAGCACCAGACGATCATCTGGTTGTAGCTTAAAGTCTGCCCCGGGATTGCCAATAATCTTTTCTGATCTTCTAATTGTCAACACGGTAATGCCGTACTTTTTCCTTAGTTGTAAGTCT
>DATGUX010000095.1:0-4021 GCA_035300985.1 Fodinibius sp. | reverse complement strand
GTCGTTCGCCGTATTCTGCGCCGGGCCATCCGCTACGGCTGGGACCGGCTGAATTTGAAAGAGCCTTTCTTCCATAAATTGGTTGCTGTACTGGCCCGACAGTTTGCCGATGTCTTCCCTGTGCTGGTCAAACAGGAGGATTATGTTGAAAACGTAATTTTGTCGGAAGAAAAAAGCTTCCTGAATACACTGGGGCAGGGCATTGAGCTATTTGAAGAGATGACCGAGAGCGAAGATCATATTTCCGGAGAGGATGCTTTTAAACTACATGATACCTACGGCTTTCCCATCGATCTGACCCAGCTGATGGCGGATGAACAAGGCGTGACGGTGGATGTGGAAGGCTTCAACGAGCGTATGAAGCAACAAAAGGAACGTGCCCGCGCGGCCGGCAAATTTTCGGTTGATCAGTCTTCGGCGGAGCAGTGGATCAGCGTAAATGAAACGGATGCATTTGAGTTTGTCGGCTACGACGAACTGGCTTCTGAGGGTCATATTAAGATGATGCGCCAACAGGACGAGCAGAACGAAATTATACTTGATCGAACACCTTTTTATGCTGAAAGCGGTGGTCAGGTGGCCGACACCGGCATGATGAGCAATGGAGAGGAATACCTGCGCGTGCTGGATGTTCAAAAATCCCCCGACGGTTATATCCACTTCACAGATAAATTTCCCGAATATCCGGAAGGGGAGTGGCAGGCGATGGTGGACAAGGAGCGTCGCCGGGAAGTTCGCAAGCATCATTCGGCTACGCACCTGGTACATGCCGCGCTTAAAGAAGTGCTGGGTGATCATATTGCCCAGAAAGGTTCGTTGGTGGATGAGACCCACTTGCGATTCGACTTTTCCCATTTTGAGCAGATTACTCCGGACCAATTGAATCGAATTGAAGAGCTGGTGAATGAAAAGATTCAACAGAATATTCCGCTGCAGGAAGACCGCCGGGTTCCGATAGAGGAAGCTCGGGAGCGTGGCGCTATCATGCTTTTTGGCGAGAAATACGGTGATAGGGTCCGGGTTATTTCGTTTGATGCCGACTTTTCTATGGAGCTTTGTGGCGGCACCCACGTGAATGCTACCGGAGAGATCGGCTATTTTCGGCTTGTCAGCGAAGCCTCGGCGGCTGCGGGCGTGCGCCGTATTGAGGCCCGGGCAGGCCAAAGTGCTGACCGGTACCTGCGTTCTGAGCGTGACCTGCTCAACAATATACGGGCGCTGGTCGGCCAAAGCGATGATTTGGTCCACGACATCAGCAGCTTAATAAATGACCGTAAATCGCTTGAGAAGGAAGTCGAAAAGCTGAAGCATCAGCAGAGTCTGGATAAGCTTAATGAGCTGTTTGACAGATCGGCTCAGCTGGAGGGCAATATCCTACTGGTCAGCGGCGAAATAGGGCAGGCCGATATGGATCTGCTCAAGCAGCTTGGATACGAATCGCTCGAAAAAAGCAAAAAACGCACCGTTACCGTGCTGGCCGCCCGGGCTGAGCAGGATGGTAAGGTCTATATTGCTGCCACAGTGACCGATGATCTTATCAGTGAGGAAGGCATCAAAGCCGGTAACCTGGTAGGGAAGCTCGGTCGCATGCTGGGGGGCGGTGGAGGCGGGCAGCCTGATATTGCCACAGCGGGAGGTCGGAATCCGGATAAACTTAACGAAATGTTCACCCGGCTTCCTGAGATTATTAACGAGGAAATGCAGAAATCTTAAGAGATGGTTTTAACTATCACAGCTAACTTTTTTTAACAGTCCGTGACTACAAAATTAATAGATTATTCGGTATATTATGGGGCTGTAACGATTGTTACAAAAAGGAAAATTCGAACTGACGCTTGTTGTCGTAAATAACTATTATGGCTAAAGAAAAGGAAGAAGTACAAGAAGAAATACGATTTACGCCATCGGGGACCGCAATATCGACAAATGGAAAGGTTGAAAAGAGCACTCAGCTCCCCGATCCCACCGATGCCGACCACGAATCACTGGGTTTATCTAATGATGATGTGGTGGATATGTTTGAACAAATGTATCTTCAGCGGCGGTTTGAGGAGCGCGCGATGCAGATGTATCAAAAAGGGAAGTATGGCGGCTTCTTGCACCTTTATATGGGGCAGGAAGCAATTTCAACCGGAACGGCTTACGCGCTTAACGATGATGATGATATCATTACCGCCTACCGTGATCATGGCTGGGGCTTGGTTCGGGGGGTATCACCCAAAGAGGGGATGGCTGAGCTTTACGGTAAAAAGTCGGGATGTTCGAAAGGCAAGGGCGGCTCTATGCACTTTGCTAATGTAGATGAGCATTTCTGGGGCGGTTATGGTATCGTAGGCGGGCATATTCCACTGGGCGGCGGCATTGCCTTGGCCAATAAATACAAGCAAAACGGCCGTGTTACGGCCTGTTTTTTGGGTGATGGCGCTGTTGATCAGGGCATATTGCATGAGACGCTGAATATGAGTCAGAACTGGAACCTTCCTTGTATCTACGCAATTGAAAATAACGGCTATGCGATGGGAACGGCGGTACATCGGCATTCTGTCGGTGAATTAGTCGATCGTGCCGATGGATTTGGTATGAAAAGCGCAGTCATCAACGGCATGGATGCTTTTACAGTTTATGAGAAGATGCAAGAGGTGGCTAAAGATGTTCGGGAAAATTCCGAGCCGTGGCTGCTTGAGATACGCACCTATCGTTACCGCGGCCATTCTATGTCCGATCCGATGAAGTATCGCACCAAGGAGGAACTTCAGGAGTATGAAAAACTTGACCCCATAGAGCGAATGAAGAAGTATCTGCTGGATGAGGAAATTATCGACCAGGATAAGGTAGATGCTATCCAGGATGAGGTGGAAAATACGGTGATGGAAGCAATAGATTTTGCCGAAGAGAGCGACTTTCCTGACGAAAGTGCCCTCTACGAGGATATGTTTGTTGAGGATGACTATCCTTTTCATACATAGGTTCAGTACAATCTACGGTCGGTCCTGCTGTTGTAACCGCTAAGGATTGGAAATGGCCTCCGACCGTAATAAGCAGGCTCATATTTTCCGGAGAGCCAACTTTCTTTTACAATAACTAATTTCGAAACAGAACACATTATGGCTGAGTTACAATTTAGAGAAGCAATTCGTGCTGCTATTGATGAAGAGATGGAGCAGGACGAAAATATTTTTGTGATGGGCGAAGAGGTAGCGGAATATAACGGTGCTTATAAAGTGACCGAAGGACTTCTCGATAAGTATGGTCCTAAAAGAATGATCGATACCCCTATTGCAGAACTTGGATTTGCCGGTTTGGGCATTGGTGCTGCTATGAATGGGCTGCGTCCCATTGTGGAGTTTATGACCTTTAACTTCGCAGTTCTTGCAGCCGACCAGATTATCAACCACGCTTCCAAGGCACGGTATATGACCGGCGGACAGGTCAGCGTACCCATTGTTTTTCGGGGAGCAAATGCCTCGGCAGGACAACTGAGCGCCACCCACTCGGTAGCCTACGACTCGATGTACGCCCACTTTCCGGGATTAAAAGTGATCTACACTTCTGAACCCGAGGATGCCAAAGGGCTGCTGAAGTCTGCCATTCGCGATGACAATCCGGTGTTGTTTATGGAATCCGAGCAGATGTACGGACTGAAGGGCGAGGTAACTGATGAAGAGGATTTTACCATCCCTATTGGCAAAGCCAAAGTTAAGCGCGAAGGCAGCGACGTAACGGTTGTGGCTCACGGCAAAATGTATCACGTAGCAACACAGGCTGCAAAACAGCTTGAAAAAGATGGCGTGGATGTCGAAATTATTGATCCGCGCACGGTCAAGCCACTGGATGTTGAAACCATCATGAAGTCTATCCAAAAGACCAACCGGTGTGTGCTTGTGGATGAATCCCATCCTTTTGGCGGGCTGGCGGCGGAAGTAGGTTATCTGATCCAGCGCGAAGCCTTTGATTATCTGGATGCGCCCGTTCAGCGGGTAACGCTGCCGGATACCAATGCACCCTTTGCCAAAAATCTGTT